>SLQE01000475.1 GCA_007131635.1 Bacteroidota bacterium
AATGCTTCAACGTCCAGCGAACGAATATCGGCATTGCCGACGGTAATTTTTCCTTTATCGGGATCCCAGAACCTCATGAGCAAATGAATCAGGGTACTTTTCCCGCATCCGGTCGGACCGACGATCGCGGTCTTTCCTCCATGCGGAATGCTGAACGAAACATCGTCGATCGTGATAAACTCTTCTTTATATGAGAACGAAACTGAATCGAAGCCGATCGGGAATCGATCCGGCAGCTGAGCAGGTGTATCCGGCGATTGCACCGCGGGACGCCGGTCCATTATCGAATAGATACGCCGCGACGATTCCTTCGACGCTTCGAGGTACTGGTATGCCGTCCCGAGCGACTGCACGGCTTCAAAGCTCGTCAGCACGCCGAGCGTCAGGAGCGCAAGCATGACTCCCTGTATCTCTCCTGCAACGACAAACGGTATCGCGACTATCAACACGGTAAACATCCCCGCGTGCGCGCAGAATGTACTCAGACTGTCCTGCAGACCGGTGATATACGATTGCCTCTTCTGTATCGAAACAACATTCGATTGCATTGAACCGATATCCCGTCTGGCATCGTCCGCCCGGTTAAAGGATAGCAGGTCGTGTATTCCCTGGAGACTGTCGACAAGATACGCGTTCATATCGGATTTCCCGCGCACCTGCTCCCGGCCGAGTCCTTTCGCCAGACGCGTAATGAGCAGCGGAACCCCGACGCCGTTCAGAAATAAAAATACAAACGCCGCCAGCGACAGCCAGGGACTGAAAAAGAGCAGCACCCCGCATGTAATCATTGTTACCAGCACGGCAACAATGCTCGGCGAGATGACGCGCAGATACACATTCTGCAGCGTATCGACATCCGAAACGATCCGCGTCAACAGATCGCCCGCGCGGCGTCCCATCAACTGCGCGGGCGCAAGCGGTTCGAGTTTTTCATAAAACAAACTCCTGAGCCGGCGCAGAATCTTAAATGTCAGATCGTGCGAGATGACCCGTTCAAAGTAACGGACAACCGCACGCGATATCCCGAAAAACCGGACCGCCGCTGTGACGGCAAAAAGATCGACGATCATCGGGCGTTCTGCCGCGCGCGAGATCAAATAACCGGAGCTGGTCATCAGTCCGACGCCGGCAAGCACCGTCGCCGTACCGAGCAGGATCACCGCGATCTGTTGAAGCTTATATTCCCTGAGCAGCGATAAGAGTCTTGTCATAACCCCGCCGTCTGATGAGTTCCCGAATACATTTCGACATACCGTGCATATTTGCCGTTCCTGTTTATTAAGTCCCGGTGTGTTCCCTGTTCCGCAATCTTCGACTTGTCAAATACGAGGATGCGGTCGGCACGGTAGACGGTATTCAGCCGGTGCGCGATCACGACCGCGGTTTTATCCGATGCAAGACGTGCCGCAGCCCGTGCAATTTTTTCCTCGCTTTCGGGATCGAGATTGGAGGTCGGTTCATCCATAATGATGACCGGTGCATTTTTTATAAACGCACGCGCAATGGCAATTCGCTGCTTTTCACCGCCGCTCAACCGCGCCGCGTTATCGGTCAGTACGGTATCGTAGCCGTCGGGTAAGCGGGTGATAAAATCATGCGCCTCGGCATTCTGTGCGGCAGTCACGATCTCATCAAAACCGGCACCGGGATTTGCAAATTTCAGATTCTGATGGATCGTGCCGTTAAACAAACGGGGGTGCTGCGGCACGAATCCCGCATAAGACCGCCAATCCGTTACAGCAATATCATCCAGTCTGACACCGTCAATTGTAATTATACCCGATGACCGTTCGAGAAAACGGAGCAACAGATATGCAAAGGTCGTCTTCCCCGATCCGCTGTGACCGACGATTGCCGTGAGCGAGCCGGCCGGCAGTTCGCAGGTTATCTCATCCAATGCCGGGAGATCACCGTCGGGATAAATAAAAGACACGTTTTCGAACCGGATAGCGGGAGGTTTATCGGGCAGTCTGGCGGTTCCGGGAGAAGAGATATGCGGCGATTTGAGGTCAAGTATCCCAAAAATTCTTTCGGCCGCAGCCGCACCCTCCATACCGGCGTGGTGATGCGCGCCCAGCGTCCGGAAGGGAAGATAAAACTCCGGCGCGAGCAGGAGCACAAACAAGCCGAGCTGAAAAGGTATCATTCCCTCGATCAGTCGTATTCCGATCTGGACAGCAACGAGTGCGATGCTTATCGATGCGGCAAGCTCAAGCACCATACCGGAGAGGAACGCTACCTTGAGTACTTTCATTGTGACCAAACGGAAGCTCTCCCCGGTTTTTCTCACTTCTTCCGCTTCGTCTCTACTCCGGCCGAAAAGCTTGAGGGTTTTTAATCCCTGCAACGTGTCCAGAAAGTGCGAAGACATTTTGCTCATGGTTTTCCATTGCCGGCGAGTTATCTTTTCGGCGTATGTGCCGATGAGCCACATGAAAAAAGGGATCAGCGGACCGGTGACCATCAGCACTACACCGCTCAGAAGATCGATGTACAGGACAAAAACAACAATGACAACGGGTATAGTCAGAACCGCGATTGCCGACGGAATGTAGCGCGTGTAGTAATCGTCCAGTTTTTCGATTCCCTCCACTACCGTAGAGACAAGCTCGCCTGTTTTTTCACGCTTGATGTATGCCGGACCGAGATCAAGAAAATGAGAAAACAAACGGTTGCGGAGAGTAGATTTAATATGAATTGCACCGCGCTGAGCATTCATTTCACGTATCCAGGACAGAACGGAACGAAGAAGAATCGTACCACCGAGCAGGATTACATTATTGTTAAGTAATCCAAGGTTCGCACCTTCCATAAAGACACCTGCAATTATCACGCTTAACAAATACATTTGTACGATGATAACGCAGGCAGTCAGAAAACTAATGGCTACCGTACCGGCAAAGATATGCCGGATGCCGGTAGCCATTGTAAATAGTCTTCGGTGCGTATGTGCGGAAGTTTGCCTGTCTTTTATATTGTTCACTATCCTGCACTCTGCTTCCGGTTAATCACGCGGTATCGCTTCTCTGGTCAGCCGTTGACTGAAAACATAGTAACTCCATCCCTGATACCCGAGTACAATCGGTAGAAAAATCAACGCTACAACGGACATTACCTTCAGTGTCAGCTCGCTTGACGATGCATTGTAAACCGTAAGATGATATGCCGCATCGATCGTAGAAGGCATCACGAGCGGGAACAATCCGCTGAACACCACGGCGGTACCGAGCACAATGGCGGCACCCGTCGCGCCGAATGCATATCCATGCCAGCGGAGCTGAATAAATACATAACTCGCGACAAAACTGATGATCGTAAGCGTCGGCAGTGTGCCGGGTATCAATCCCAGTCCTTCGAACAGGACCGTTTGCCAGTATCCGAGTATGGCGAACGCGGCAAGTATGAGTCCGGCGGGGATCCACAGTAATCGCGCTACTTTTTCGACACGTTCTTTCAGGTCGCCGGTTGTGCGCAGACTAAGGAACAACGCGCCGTGCAAGGTGAATAATGCTACCGCTGCGAGACCGCCGAGCAGTGCATACGGATTCAGTACCGCACCCAGATGACCCACAAAGTTTTTATCCGGACCGATGGGCAATCCCTGAACAATATTGGTCAGTGCAACACCCCACAGGAACGCAGGCAATAAACTTCCCCAGAAGATAAAAAGATCGGCTGTTTTCCGCCACCATTTGTCGGGCATTTTACTTCTGAACTCAAATCCCACCGCGCGCAGGATGAGCGCAACAAGCAACAGAAACAACGGGATATAGAATCCGCTGAACAGCGTCGCATACCAGTGAGGGAACGCGGCAAACATCGCGCCGCCGGCGGTGATCAGCCAGACCTCGTTCGCATCCCAGAACGGTCCGATAGTATTGATCGTAATCCGGCGGTCGACATCGTCCTTGCTCACGAACGGCATGAGAATACCGACACCGAAATCGAATCCTTCCAGGAGAAAATATCCGATAAACAATATCGCGATAAGTATAAACCAGATAAGTTGAAAATCCATAATGATCCTCTTGATGAATGTTCTTAATTTTTAGTACGCGTGAGTCGGTGCATCTTCTTCAGGGGCACCCTTTTTTGCGAAACGGTAAATCAAAAAGCCGGCAACTGCGGCTAATAATCCGTAAATCAGCGTAAACCCGATAGTCGTAAGGAGCATTTTGCCTCCCGATACGTTCGGTGAAACGCCGTCTGCTGTCAATAAGAGACCGTACACTATCCAGGGTTGACGACCCATCTCTGCGACGATCCAACCGGCGGAGTTGGCAATGAACGGCAGGAACATCACAATCATCGCGTATTTCAGATAGCGTTTGCTGGTATCGAGTTTCCCGCGCCACCAGAGCGTGATACCGTAAATCGAGAAAACGATAAAGAGCATTCCGAGACCGACCATGATCCGGAAACCCCAGTACACAATCGCAATAGGCGGAAGATAGTCGCCGGGACCGAACTGTTCCTCTTTCATTTCCTGCAACTCGTTCATTCCCCGTACAGGACTGGTAAGATCGTTATGTGCGAGTATCGTCAACAGGTACGGCAGACGGATCTCGCGGGTAGCGGTTCTGTTTTCCTGATCGATGATCGCGAAGAGTGAGAAGCTCGCGGGTTCTTCCGTGTCCCACAATCCTTCCATCGCGGCAAGTTTCATCGGTTGATGCTCGCCGGTGTGCTGCGCATGATCGTGACCCGTTGTCGCGGTGAGCAACCCTCCGACTGCGACAAAGATCAATGAGATCCGTGCGGACTTACCGAACAACTCGACCTGATGGCCTCGGTATAAATGCCATGCACTGATGCCGAGCATGAACAATCCGCCGGTCACAAATCCGGCTATGATAGTATGCGGCGCCATCACCAGCATTTGCTCGTTCAATAAAACGGCAACGAAGTCGCTGAGTTCCGCCCTCCCCTCGTTCAGCACATAACCGACCGGAACCTGCATCCATGAGTTGGCAATGAGTATCCAGATAGCCGACAAGCTGGATGCTATTGCCACAAGCCAGATACTTAAGAGATGCAGTCCTTTCGAAATTCTGTCCCACCCGAACAACCATACGGCAATAAAGGTGGATTCCAGGAAGAACGCCAGTAACGCTTCGATTGCCAGGGGTATGCCGAAGATATCACCCACAAATCTGGAATACTCCGACCACGCCATACCGAACTGGAATTCAAGCACGATACCGGTTACAACACCGAGCGCAAATATGATAATAAAAAGTTTACCGAAAAATTTCGTGAGCCGTTTATACTCCGAGCTTCCGGTTTTATAATAGAAGCTGTGCAGGATTGCGGTCAGCACCGACAATCCGAGCGTAAGGGGGACAAACAGGTAGTGATACGTTGTCGTGATCCCGAATTGCCATCGGGCGATGTCAATTGATTCCATATCGATCCTTATGTATTAATGGTTTGTTAATTCAGCTATTGTTTTTTTTGATAGAGTTTGAAGCAGTGTATGTTTTGATTTCTCCCACGCATCATGCACGGCGCACGGATTTTCACAGTTTTTATCCGCGAATCCGAGAAGACATGCATCACCCAGAAGATGTTCACCGTCTATCGAGCGGACAATATCGATGAGTGTGAACGAATGGGGAGACATAGCGAGGGCAAAACCTCCGTTGATGCCTTTGGCAGAGTGCACGTACCCGAGGCGGGTTAACGTCTGCATAACCTTGCTCAGAAAGTGGTACGGAATTTTCAGGTTAGCGGAAATATCGCGAAGTAGTACCGGTCTCCCGTTCCCGTGTTCGGAGAGATATAAAACCGCCTGCATGGCATATTCACATGTTTTAC
>SLQE01000134.1 GCA_007131635.1 Bacteroidota bacterium
CCTACTACCCTGGAATTCCAGTTCCTGTTGCGAAACTGAATCTGGAAATTTCTGGACATTTCAGGTATCACGGTACCCACAAAATCCGCTCGGTCGGCAAGCGCATCGGCATCCGATACATACAATCGCGCAGTACCGCCGGTCATAACCGCTCCCCCTCCTCCGCGGGAAGCTCCCGGACTGACGGTTAAGAGGTTACTGCCCATCGCTTCCATACGCTCCTGAACGGCCCTTTGTGCTCCTTCACCGAGACCGATCATGGTGATCACCGAAGCGACGCCTATTATGATACCGAGCATAGTTAGTAACGAGCGAAGCTTATTCGCCCAAAGTGCCGATATTGCCGTGAAAAAGCTTTCTAATAAACTAAACATTCTCTGCTTTCCTTAAAATTAGTTACCAAAACCGCCAAACCCGCTGCGACCTCGTATGCGCTGCTGCCATTCAAGGCCTGCCTGACGCGCACGGCTTAATGTCCGGATATGAATTTCCTCCCCTTCTTCTAATCCCGAGACTATTTCCGTATAATCAAAATTATTGATACCCACTACCACCCTTCTCGGTTTAACTTCATTTCCTTCCTTCACCATAACAATTCTCATATTCGCCCTGTCAGGGTTTTCCATCCTTTCAGATCCCTCACGGGGTTCACCTCTCTCCGGCCTACCCTGCATCGGGCGTAAAGAATCTCCTCCGCGCACAGCCAGTGCGGAAGCCTCACCATTCTGCTGCATAAAAACTGCCGGATCGATCAATGCTTCATTTGGGAGCTTTACAATATTTTGTTTACTTGCAATCTCAAGTTCCACGTCGGCAGACATTCCGGCTTTCAGGAGCCCGCCTTCGTTCGGGACGAGAGCGGTTACCCGAAACGTGGTGATATTTTGTTCGGTTCTTCCCTGCGGAGATACGCGGATCACCTCACCCGTAAAGGAACGGTTGGGATAGGCATCTGCAACTATCCGTGCTTTTTGTCCTGCACGCACTCTTCCTATATCCACCTCATCTACATTAGCTGTTACGTGCACAAAGTCCATATCGGCAATAGTTGCGATAAGGGTTCCACCCCCGACTGTGGTCACACCGGAGGATATGATCTGGCCGACCTCAACATCTTTCGTAAGCATAATACCATCGATTGGAGAGCGGACAATTGTTTCCTCCATTCGCTCTTCTGCGAGTTGAAGCGTTGCTTTTGATCGCACAAGCTGAGACCGCGCCCGAACTTCCTCGACTTTTACACGGTCCATTTCCTCAGCGGAAATAAGCCCTCGTTCGAACAGTTGCTCCGCCCGTTTCAGATTATTCTGCGCCTGCGTTACGTTTGCCTCGGAGACCATTAAATCGGCACGTGCCTGCTCCAGATCGTTCCGCGCAACACTTTGATCCAGCCGGGCAATCAATCCGCCGCGCCTGATCACATCACCTTCCTCAACCGTCATTTGCTCGATTTGTCCGCTCGCCTTGGATTTTATTTCCACTCTGTTGATCGGCTCGACAACTCCATTCGCCGAAACGAGTACTTCAATGTCACCCCGCTCCGCATTGACAACCCGTTCATAAAACGGCGATGCCTCGGTAACCTGTGTTTGATCTCCTAAAAACATCCATCGTGCAAATAATAACACAACGATGATCACCACGGCCACTACAATCCATTTCACTGTTTTCATTCTTCGTTATCTCCTCTTGAATTACTTTCTATTTTCACGCTCTTTCCTTCTAAATTCAGCATATTCCTTAATAAACCTTTCATATTCGGTCAGTTGCTCATCAGTTAGTATTGAGCGAACCTCATCCTGTAAATCTCTGACCTGTGCTCTGAACTCTTTCCGGTATTCAGAGTGTATCTCACTCATCTGGCTGTGGCTTGCCTCGACGAATGCATCGTATTTAACAATCTGTTCCTCGGATAAGTTTAATCGCTCCTTCACGTATTCCGAGACGTTCCCGTACGGGGATTGATGCTCTTTTTGGGCTGCGGCATCGCTCATAATCAGGGATAATGAATACCCTCCGAGGGCTCCTAATAAAAATGTCGCCACTATAACAACAAATGCACCTAATCTGGTTCTTTTCATAGCTCTATACAGGTTGTTTTTAATTTTTTTTATCGCATTGTAAATAAAAGTGATACTACATCGTCGTGCGTGATTTCATCTTTTTCGAGCACCTCGCTCTCAACACCGTTTGTAATGGTAAGTTCATCGATCATAAGCGTATCGACGTCAATTGCCCTGGGGAAATATATGACACCTAATAAAATAAGCACAATCATAGCGATCGAAGTGACCAGCTTTCTGCTCAGACCGATTATATCTTCGAATATTCCGGTTTCTTCATAGCCGGAGACTTCATCCATAACACGGGCAGTAAAAACCGGAGACAATCTGACGGGTTCAGGACCCCGCGTCATCATAAGATCTTTTGTTATTTTGAATTCCTCTAACAGAGAGGAGCATGTCGAACACCCGGGGATATGTTTTTGCATCAGGTCGAGCTCAGCCGGACTCCCTTCATTGTCCATGAGAACCGACAAAAGATCCTCAGCCTGAGGGCATTGTGAATTTTTATATGTATTGTTCATGTATCACCTCGTAATGCGGGAGTAAGAATTTTTTTTAACTCCGTACGTGCTCTGAATAATCGTGATTTTACCGCAGGCACGCTTATTTCAAGCGCGTATGCGATCTCATCGTAACGCATACCTTCAAGCTCTCTCAACACTAAAACGGATTTTAGATCGTTTGGTAACTTTGATAGTCCCCAATCAACGAGTTCTTTTACTTCAGTCCGTTTTATTTCATCGGGGATGTTTTCACGATGCTGACTCGTGCCCCGCAACTTCCCGAGCAGCCACTCATCTATTCCGTCGAGCGATAAAATGCGTACCAGCTTTTTCTTTCGCATATAATCTATTGTATGGTTAAACGCGATCCTGTAAAGCCATGTCTGTAAAGAAGAATCGAATTTGAATCCCGGAAGCGACTTATAAGCTTTAATAAAAACTTCCTGTGTCAGGTCTTCCACATCTGTACTCGATTGAACCATAGAATAGATCACCCGCGCAACCAGGTCTTTATACCGGTCGACAATATGTCTGTAAGCACCGGTATCCCCATCGATACAATTTTGCACGAGCGAGAAATCGTCCATCAGATTACTCCTTTTTCTCGCTTTAACATTGTATTTGACGAGTGAAAATCGTAAAAGTTTCCGGTTTCGATCAAAATATTTATGAAAGGATTTAGGGTATTCGTTTTGAATTAATGGAATTTTTGGGAAAACGGATACAACCATCCGATTTGGGATGTTTTCTATTCAACTTCTTTCGTGACCTCATCAATAATCGCCCCTCCGATAACATCTTCGCCTTCATAGAAAACGATGCTTTGCCCCGGAGTTATCGCCCGGCGCGGTTCGTCAAATGCGACTTTTACCCTTCCCGAGCCCAGGTCATGAACAACAGCCTCACCGCCATCGTCCTTGTAACGTATTTTTGCTTTTACCTTTCTTCCCTGACCGGAATCGGGATATTTAAGCATGTTTACATCACGAGCGATCAGCACCGAATGCATCAAATCGCTATTCTTTCCGATCTCGATAGTATTGTTCTTATAGTCTATCTTTGTTACATATACCGGCTCAGGAGTAGACAAACCAAGTCCCTTCCGTTGTCCGATGGTATAAAACGGGAAACCTTTGTGTTTACCGACAATCCGGCCGTCCATCACAAGGTCTCCGCCATCAACGCTATCTTCGAGACCCTCAACATTGTTTTTTAAAAAACGATTATAATCGTTATCGGGTATGAAACATATCTCAAACGATTCACCCTTTGAAGCCGTACGTAAACCGTACCTTACGGCGAGTTGACGTACTTCAGGTTTTGTCAGGTGTCCGAGAGGAAATATCGTTCTGCGCAATGATTCCTGGGTGAGAGTCCACATCGCGTATGATTGATCCTTGTTTATGTCCTTTCCCCGTGATATATAATACCGGCCTGTTTCTTTACTGAAGTTCACCTGTGCAAAATGTCCGGTCGCTATGTACTCTGCGCCCACGAGATCGGCTTTCTTCAGCATTTCCTCCCATTTAATTGTTCTGTTACAGATGACACAGGGATTCGGTGTACGACCCGATAAATATTCGTCTATAAAATATGATATAACATTCTTTTCGAATGGCTCGGTAAAATCAACGACATAATGCGGTATACCCAGATTATCGCATACAAGACGTGCATCATTTATTCCATCCAGCGAACAACAGCTCGACTCGTTACCGATATTGCCTCCGACATCCTCGTAACGGTACGTCTTGATGGTAACACCGATCACTTTATATCCCTGATCCGCAAGCACGGCAGCCGCAACTGAACTATCTACACCGCCGCTCATACCAACCAGGACCGTAGTATTTTCCTTTTGATTATGCATAATAGTTAAAAGTAAAACAATCTTGTAATATAATAAATTCCAATCAATATTTCAGAAAACCGCATCAATTTGCAGCATAATTACACTGAGGGCCGGCCCTTCCACCTGTTGCAATCCGCTGCCGATAGCAAGACCGTCATTTCTGAATAATTCCGAAAATTTCACAGAAATGGAGTTATTTTTAAAAAATCTGTATTGCAATCCTAACGAAAGGACGACACCCTGTCCGTTGAGCAGAATCGTCCGTACTTTGCCGGGCATATCGTACTCCGATGTGTATAGACGTGAATCGAAGGAACCCGTATGAAACAGGAGATAATGTCCATCAAGCCGCAGGTTATTTCCGACATTCCATCGGACATCGGCCGCTATGTATGATCCGTTTTCACTTCCACCCTTTTGATTATAAGATACGGAAACAAACTCGTAATGTATCCGGAGACGAAACAAGGCATGTGGTCGGGAAATGAATCTAATTCTGATATTATTTTGGTATCTGTGCATCAATATTCTCTCTTCAACGCCATATATGTTATCAAGTACCGGAACTGTTCGAGCTCTCCGGCGGATTCTCGCTTCGAAGTCCGAGGCCGGTCCAAAAGGATATTCTATATATAAAAGGGCATCGCTCCCCTGTATCGGTAATCCCGGAGACCGATCCGCGTTTGTAAAAGAATAAAGATCGATATATCCTTCAATGAGGTATCGCGGGGCGGGTCGTAATCGCACCGCGAGATACACTGCGCGTTCATCATCCGCGCTTCCCCTTCGCTCGGCAAACGGGAATCCATACATGCTGGTATAGACATTCGGATAGAGACGGTATATAATCGCCGCTTCCGCTCCCCGCGCGGCACGAAGTACGACACCCGAATTCAGTGCAATCTTCGTCAGCGGATAATTATCCGCGATTTCGCCGAAGAACCTGATATCCCGGTAGGTAATGGTCCAATCAATGCTGCCATGATGATTTTTTACACCCGAGAATCTGGTGGCTATATCAGGATGAAATACACGATCATACTGTAATGTATACCATGTAAAACCGACCGAAGCATTTCTGAATAACGATTGCCTGACATGCGCACCGTACATTATTTCCGTCAGTGCATTCCTCTTTTCGCGATCATTCTCCGTGCGGTAAACAGGATAGGTTATCATTGTTCTCACCGATCCGTCGTCGGAAACCGTTGCCGCACGCCGCGTGTTGCCGTAAAAAAATGTAGTTTCCGTTGAATGGAGTTGGAATGATACGGCGCCTCCGCGAAAGAGGTAATGCGCCGAACGCGAAGCCGCGGGTCTGACACCCGTCGTGCGCCGGGAAACATTCCTCACGGCATTACCGCTCTTTGCGATACCGAATCCCGACCACA
>SLQE01000135.1 GCA_007131635.1 Bacteroidota bacterium
ATATCACCAGACGGGAATAATATTGCATTTGTTTTACAGAGACATCGTACTCCGGACGATGGTCCCGGCAGTTCTTTTAACGATATCTGGTTCCTGGATAAAACAGACGGAGAGTCGCGTCGTTTTACCTGGAGCCCGGGGAATGATTATGCACCCGCGTGGTCGCCGGACGGTCGGTGGATCGCTTTTCTGTCAAACCGGGATGGTGCACCGCAGATTTATAAAATACCGGCAGACGGCGGAGAAGCGCACAGAGTGACACACGCACCTACCGGGGTTCGTTCGTTTCAATGGTCGCCCGACGGGACACAAATCGCTTTCGTATGTCAGGATCCGGTTCCCGAAGAGCGACAAAAAGAAATCCGGGCAGGCCGTGACTGGGTTGTAGTCGACCAGGAACATCGGACGGTAAGATTACACGCTGTTCAGCTTGATAGCAAAGAAAGCCATGAAGTGGTGCGCAATACTATAAATACATGGAATTATTCCTGGTCTCCCGACGGGAGACACATAGCATTCATAGGCACTGAATTGCCGACTATCGATGCAGCATATTACGGTGATTTATATATGGTCGATGCGGCCGGCGGCGATGCGACCTTGTTCACCGAACTGCCCGGTAAAACGGGACCGATTGCTTTTTCACCCGAAGGTACACATATAGCGATTAAAAATGCACGCGGTGCCGGCCGGGAACCGATCGATGGCGGCATTTTCCTCGTACCTCTCGATTCGCGTGAATGGTCATCGATTATCGAAGACTTCCCCGGCACGGTAACTTCTCACGGATGGCTGGAAAATAACAACATTTGGTTCACCGCACAACAGGATACGAGAACAACACTCAATGCTGTCGATATCACAGATAACAGCGTGACTCAAATACTCGATTTCCGCGGCATTATCGGTGGGATAAGTATCGCCGATGATAAGAATTCATTTGTAACCACGGGTAACACGCCGGATCATCCGAATGAATTATGGACCGGATCGATTCAGGATCGATCGATCGAACGATTGACGAATTTCAATGAACATATTGCCGGTATCAGTCTGGGTGAGGTCAGTGAAGTAAGCTGGACGCGTCCGGACGGATTTGTGATCCAGGGTGTGTTAATAAAACCTGTGAACTATCGTGAAGGAAATCGTTATCCGACGGTGTTACAGATTCACGGTGGTCCGGAAGCGGCATACTTACAAAGCTGGCACGGCAGCTGGAGTTTGTGGGGACAAATGCTTGCAGGACGGGGATATGCAGTGCTCCTTCCTAACTACCGCGGCAGTACAAGTAGAGGTTATGATTTCATCGAAGCGAATATGGGTGATATGATGGGTGAGGAATGGGACGACATCGTTGCAGGCGCCGATCATGTAATTGAACTTGGTATTGCTTCTCCGGGTCGTATCGGCATCGGCGGTTGGAGCTACGGAGGTTATACCAGTGCCTGGGCTGCCGCAACAGCGGCGGATCGCTTCAAAGCGGCAATCATGGGTGCCGGTATTTCAAACTGGATCAGCTTCGGAGGTATGACTGATATACCCGATGAAATGGCCATCGCCCACTGGGACGCTTACACCTGGGATCAGATAGATCTACAGTGGGAGCGTTCACCGTTAAAGCATGTCGACGGAAACGATGCCCCGACGCTGATAGTATTCGGTGAGCGCGATGACCGCGTCCCGCCCGGTCAGGGCTGGGAACTGTACAGAGCATTACAACATTTCGGTGTGGATACCGAATACATACTGTATCCGAGAGCGGGACATGGATTATCGGAACGCGAACATCAGATTGATTTAATGAACAGGGTCGTGGATTGGTTCGACAGATATCTGAAATGATATTGTTATGAGAACCGGAATTGCCGAGACGCCGCTCCATGGCGGAAAAGCACCCCCATGGTTATTCAGCAGAATGGTTGCTCTTTCCCGGGAGATTGTCCGTGCTATTGTCGAAGAATACGGATCGGTTGAAGTGCTGCGGCGTCTTTCAAATCCATATTGGTTCCAGGCACTCGGGTGTGTTATCGGATTCGACTGGCATTCGAGCGGGGTGACCACGACAACGCTCGGTGCACTGAAAGAGGGTCTGAAAAGTATTAACCGCGAACTGGATATTTATGTAGCCGGCGGAAAAGGAGGCGTTGCACGGAACACGCCCGAACAGATAAAAAAATACTGCGAGCCTGTCGGAATAGATGCATCACCGTTTATCTATGCAAGCAAAATGAGCGCAAAAGTCGATTCGACGGTGTTGCAGGATGGATATCAGATTTATGCTCATTCCATCCTTTTTTCGGGCAGCGGTGAATGGGTGGTGGTTCAGCAGGGGATGAACAAATCGCTGCGTTATGCGAGGCGTTATCACTGGTTAGGTTCCGCCGTGAAATCGTTTGTCGTCGATCCGCATGCCGGCATCATTGCGGATAAGACGGACGGTGTGCTTAATCTGACCGCGGGGGATACTGAATCGGTGAGAATGCACTCCGTGGATATCGTGAAACAGCCAACAACCCGGGTCATGAGTGATCTCCGTGAAGTCGTGCGGATTGCCCGTAAGCTCGATAAGCCGGCGCAGATAGATCTATTTGATTCGGCCGCATCCACGATGAGCGGTGCGGAGAACCGAACGTTCAGGATGCCTTCGCGGCACTGGGTATCGTATCGTGATATTCATCCCAACCGGCTGCAGTCGGTTTTGCTCTCGTCATACGAACGGCAGCCCGAGAGTTTCGAGCAGCTTGTCGGCCTCGAGGGTGTGGGGACAAAAACTCTCAGAGCGCTCGCACTTATGAGTGAAGTTATTTACGGTGCTTCACCGAGCTTTGAAGATCCCGCACGGTTCAGTTACGCAGTCGGGGGAAAGGACGGAACGCCGTATCCGGTGAATACATTGGTGTACGATGAATCAATTCAAATATTGAAAGAAGCAATAGAAAAGTCAAAACTCGGTCAGTCCGACAAAAAGGATTCGATCAAAAGATTATCGGAATATTTTACATTGTCATAATATATATGAAAGCGAGGTAATGTGACTGAACAAAAGAATCAACCATCGGATGAAAAAAAGAAGAAACGGCGCCGGCGCAGAGGGAAAAGAGGATCAACGGAAAATTCGACGAGCGGCACACAGACGAGGGAACAGCAGCCTGGTGACCAGAATTTCAATCAGAAACTCCGGGAGCTTGTGAAGAAATACAAAGGTTTCGATCCGTGGGAAAAAGAACATAAAGCTCTCAGTTCTATCGAAAAACAAATATGCAAATATCTCGACAATAACGGGTTGGAACATAAACACCGGGGAAAGAAATTCAACGTCGTTCTTCCGAGTAAGAAGGCCGTTGTTTTTGAACCGGATATAATAATCCCCCATCCGAGAATAAAAGGCAGGCCGATACTTATTCAGGCAATCCACCCAAAGAATCAAAAGGATATAGTTCCGGTCCTGGATGAATTCAAAAAGCAGCTCGGCACGAAATATTTTGTCGTCGCCGTTACCAATAAGGATAATCTAACGAATATATCGTCAGGTATTTGCGATCTGCTTATTGCCGTCGAGTATGCGTCGTCTCTTCCGTCGCAGCTCAGGTCGCAGGCGGAATAACTTCGATTGCAGGGAGATATGGCGACCGCTGATACTGAAAAACAATGGACTATATTATCGCTCATCCGGTGGAGTGAGGAATATCTGACGGAAAAAGGTATCGATAGTCCGCGATTGAACGCTGAACTTATGCTCGCATCGGCATTAGGATACAAACGAATAGATTTATATACGCGGTTCGATAAACCGCTCGTTCGCGAAGAGCTCGATCGGTATAAAGCGTTGTTCGTGAGACGCATAAAAAAAGAACCGCTGCAATATATACTCGGACACGCCGATTTTTATGGTCGGCGTTTTTCCGTCTGCCCGGATGTGTTGATCCCGCGTCCCGAAACAGAACACCTCATTGAGGCAACGATCGAAATAGTGAAAGAGAACGATATACAATCGCCGGGAATACTCGATATAGGGACAGGGAGCGGCTGCATCGCAATTACACTTGCTGCGGAAATAGAGGGAGCGGTTATCACTGCCCTCGATGTATCCGACAGGGCGCTGAAGTGCGCGGATGAAAATGCCGCCCGACATGCCGTGGGAGACAGAATCAATTTCAAGAAGATAAATATACTCGATCCCTATAATGCGATCCCGGATTCGGGATCATATGATTTTATAGTATCAAATCCGCCGTATATTCCGCTTCGTGAGTGGGAGAAACTCCCCGATGAAATTAAAGCTCACGAACCGAAATACGCCCTGACCGATGAAAGAGACGGCTTAAGCTTTTTGAGACGATTAACCGAACTGGCACCCGCAACACTGAAACCGGGCGGTTGGCTGATCTGTGAGATCGGATACGGTCAGTTTGATGAAGTCAGAGAGTTGTTTGATACTTCAGGTGCGCGGGATATAAAGCACTGGTATGATCTCGCCGGAATAAAAAGAACTATTGGAGGACATTGGTGAAGGCTTTAATACAACGTGTATCGTCTGCCTCGGTTGTTATCGACGGTTCGGTTACCGGGGAAATGGGAAAAGGATATGTAGTATTTCTCGGTGTGAAAGCCGATGATGATTTCATCGAAGCGGAGTACCTCGCGCAGCGATGCGCGGATCTGCGGATATTCGAGGACGAACTCGGAAAGATGAACAAGTCTCTGAACGATGTGAACGGCGAGATGCTCGTCATTTCGCAATTTACTCTCCATGCCGATACACGGAAAGGGAACCGCCCCAGTTTTGTGTACGCCGCCCCTCCGGAACTTGCCGAAACACTCTACGATCATTTCGTGAAGTCCGTGCGCAATCTGCTCGGACCGGATCGGGTAAAAACGGGACAGTTCCGTGCTATGATGGATGTACAACTGGTAAACAGCGGACCCGTAACGATAATGCTCAAAAGTAAATCAGAGTATGTCCGGGATTAAATACACATGTATGATATGCGCATTGCTGCTATGGATGTGGCAAAACGTTTCGGGCACACAAACCGGCTCGCATAATTTTGTGGTTCATCATAGTGCGACCGTCGATGGGGAGGCGGTGCAGCGAATAATCGATCAACTCGAAAGCGACTATCGGGAATTCCGGCATTTTTTTAACCTGAGCATATCCGGGCGGACGAATGTTTATATCCACGACGATCTCCTGTCATTACAGAGTGCTTCTCTCGCTCATCATTTCGAGACGGGAACGGTATATAAAAATGAGATCCATCTTGCGCCGGGTCAGGCTGTCGAAAAAAATATAGCACTTTCATCTCTTCTTACCCAACAGGCAGTCCGGTTGGTGTTGTACTCACGCCTGATAAACGGTTGTCCGCGCTGGCTTTATGAAGGAGCAGCCGCATTTTTCGCTGGTGTGCATATGCTGCAATCCCCGCCGGTATATGTACCCGTTGTCCATCCGTCGGATCTCAACGAATTGTTGCTGACACCGCGTACCGAAAATGAATTTAACGATACGATATATCTTACCGCGCTTTCTCTCGAAACGATTTTTAAACGATACGGTGAAGTTCATACGATAACACTGTTTAGATTGTTCAACGGCGAATTCGATTATGAAGAAGCAGTTCCGTATGCTCTCGGTGTAACGGTGGATGAGTTTGAGCGGCATTGGCTCATCGATCTGAAGGAAATGCTCGCGGCCTACAGAGAGTCACATGAGCGATAAACGGAAGACGATCGCTTTTATATTCCTGGACGGAGTGGGGATCGGACCGGATGACGCGTCCGTGAATCCGTTCTTTGCTGCCGATCTGCCCG
>SLQE01000207.1 GCA_007131635.1 Bacteroidota bacterium
ACACCGAAATATTTCTTTCCCTCCTGCATCATTATAAATGTGACTTTATTCCCGTTCTTTGCAAATGAATTAACCATATTTACTTTATTAATCACATTTGCTTCGTCGGAGGGAATTTTTAAACTGCCGATGTAGAGTATATTCATAATTTTAAATTGTTACGAAACACCAATGCGTCTCATCAGCATGCATACCGGTTTGCATTGTTAATTCTGATATCTCCCGAGACAGCTACACAGCTCGTTTTGACGGCCACCTCACGGTGTGAATGGATACATTTTTATAGTTTTTTACCAAATACGATTCCCAACGTTCATACCAGGAATCAAGCCAACCGGGTACCTTATATTTTTTGAGAAGTCTTTGGTGATAACCCGTATCTTTCTTTCTAGGGACCTTATTTAATTCAGAGAGCCGGTTTTCCATCGACGGCATACCCCTGACGGTCCTTTTGACGCCTCCCGGTATAATACGTGAGAGAATTTTCACAGATTTCTTGAGATTCAGCAAAATAGCATGGTTGGTAACAGAAACTTCTTTCAACTCGCCTGCAATCAATTGGTTGATCAAATCGGCCGTATCATTACGAAGGATAATAACAGTGATGTTTCTTGCACATTTGAGAACATCCAGTGTCGGATCGCGGTAATAATCGACGGTACGGGTCGATAATGGTCTGAGAATATCATAATGAAGCGCCAAACCATTGATTTTGTCAAGCGGTATAATTTCACCGTTGATAGTTGTCAGTGTTTCCCTGACAACTATTTTTCCGCTCGTTTGCGGCCAGGTGTGTGCATCTTTATCGAGCAGTGAGACGATATGCCCGGGTAATGTCTGAGTTCTTAGATGATCGAGGAATGTGCTTTTCCCGGATGCCGTCGGGCCGCTCACGATAAGGAGATTTTCTATGTGCTTTCTCTTTGCAACAACTATAGACCGATCTTTCGATTTTGTATCGATTATATCGACTCCTGAAAATATTTTCATATGACTCAGCAAAATATTTTTAAGTGCTCCGGGAGTAAAAAAGTATTTTTTCCCTGAAACTCTATTCTGGGCAATCGGTATGCCCTTCCCGACTAGAATCACCGGCAATTTTTTAAGAACATATTTTTCATACCATTTCAGACCGCCGGTTCCATATTCATAGCGGTCAGCGACAGATGCTACCTCTATTATTAACTTTTCCCGGGTCACACGCGCTAATTTGTGTATGAGGCCGACAGGATCTTTCAGATACTGGAGTACATCAAGACAAATCACAATGTCGTATTCATCCCGGAAATTATATGACTCAACATCGGCATGGATATCGGTCGGGGACATCCCTTTGATTTCGGTTATGACATCCGGTTGGGATATGATCAGCATCGTCTTACGGACAATATCCTCATCAGCCATACTATTAAAGATTTCCCGCAGCACTTCATCTCTCGCAGGTTCATTATGTAAATCGGTACTATCCAATCCGGATACGGCAGTACAAACCGATTTCATAATTTCATCCCTGTTTAGGTGCATTACTTTTTCACAATCCGAATGAGTATTGTCTCAGTCTGTTTTAAATATTTTCAAATTCTTAAAAATGTTCATTAATTCCGATCTTTGCATTGGATTCAATCCTAAAAACCAACAGATAAATAGCGTGGCTGTTATTGATACAACGATACCCGGGATGAGATACGTCCATTGATGAACGGTAATGCTATCTGCGAGCAGATAACTCACGGTTAATAACACTATACTTACCGCTACGGGTCTGATCATCATCTGAAAATCGACCAATTTATCGCTTTCAAGCCGTTTTTTAACGATCATCGGTAACCCGACTGACAATACGATCCGTCCGCCGATAATACTGACGCATAAGCCCAGGATGCCGAACTGATTTATGAGAAAGTAAGAAAAAACTATAGTCAGCACCGCCGCTATATACGATAGATACACCTGAGTTCTGATATTAAGCGATAGACTGACTATACCTCCGTCGTTCTGTATAAAAATGTATTGTATTGCCATCAGCACTATGAGTAAATTCACTTCTTTCCCTGCAAAATATTCCCCGCCTACCCATAGGTTGATAAAGGATTCGTTAAATAAGAATACACTGATACCCAGTGCGGTGGTGATAAGCCATGTTAGCGTCATGATGTGGGTACGGATCGTCATGACTCTCTTATATTCTTTCTGCCCCAGTATTGTTCCGAGTCCCGGTTTCATTCCGTGGATCACATTTGTCACAATCCCCTGAATAGTCAGTGCGGGAAACTTTGTGAGCGCGTAGGTTGTCACTAGGACAGGACCGGCTATCACGCCCAGGATAATCTTGTCACTATGCAATAAAAGCATCTTAGCGAACTCACGCCCCATATACCAGCCACTGAGTTTACCGAACCGGAAAACGTTTGAAGTGTCCGTTTTCCCGAAACCAAACCAACCGATATTTTTTTTTACTATATAGTACAAACTCAATCCGGTAATCAGAGCTACGAAAACCTGAACAACAGCTAATCCAACTAGTCCGTAGCCGAGCATGAGCGCGGTAATTTTTAAAACACCGCCAAACAAAATAATGCCGGCACGCAGGCCCATCCGCTTATACCCGAGATTCATTCCTCTGAGTACAGATTCGAAAAGGGAAAAGACTCTATTGATAATCAGCGCGCCTATGAGAATAGCACACGTCAACCGGACAATATCCGTATATTCCTGGGAAACCCCGGTTATATAGGGTGCATACCACGAAAGAATAACACCAAATATGAGTATGAGCGGCAGGATGAAAGCGGTCACCAACAGCGCCGAGGTTACATAGCTCCTCAACTCATCTTCTGAGACAACATCCCTTTTTTTTGCAATACTCCATTTTAAAACCTGTATTGCTTTTGTATCCGCGAGGCCGGCATAGCCGGTCATCTGACCGAGCATTTGCCAGACACCGTATAACACGCTGCCGACACCGCTGACGAGAAAGGGGTTCACGATAAAGCCTACCACCTGCGTTGTCCCGTAATCAAGCATCGAAGTAACCGAGTTAAGATACGCCCGTTGTTTCAGGTTTTCTTTCGGCTTCTTTTCACGGAGGACGGGATCCGATGCCGGTCTTGTTAAATGGGACGGCTCTGTATGCATTTCGGGGTTGGTTCAGTATGGCTTAGTGCTTATTTCATTGTGATATATAGAATCTGTCACACCATTTTCCGGAGCTTTTTCTTTTTACGTTCTCCGTTTATCTCTTTTGGCTTCTGTCTGTAGGAGTCATATTTATAATATTTACCGCCGTTGCTGTATGCGTATCTGTAATCGAAACGATTAACTACAACACCCAGCAATTTCCCTCCGACAGTTTGTATACTTTCCTCTGTTGTATCAAGGTCTCCGAATTTGGTCACGTCGGGAGCTATAACAATGATGACTCCGTCGACAAAGCTTGCTATAACGGAAGAGTCCGTTACGGCGAGTAACGGTGCGGAAGCAAACAGGATAAGATCATACCGCTCTTTCAGCGCGTCGACAAGTGCTTTCATCTTCAACCAGCCAAGTTGCGTACCGTATATACTTGCGGGATTGTGTGGAGTTGTACCGCAGGTCAGTACATCGAGGTTTTCAATTGGCGTGTTTTGAATTGCATCGATAAAACCCATTTCACCGTACAGCACATTCGTCAATCCCGGATTACCCGGTATGTTAAACAAGGTATGAACATTCGGCCGGCGGATATCGGTATCAATTAACAATACGCGTTCTCCCGCCTGCGCATATGTCGAAGCAAGATTGGCTGTCGTTACACTTTTTCCTTCACCGGGATTCGGACTGGTTACGAGAACAGTTCTGGATTGCTTTGTACCCAGATCTTGATCGATACAGGTACGGAGCCAGCGATACGATTCGGAGACCGGTGAAATCGGATTCGTAGCGCTCAGAATATGTTTATCGATTTTTCCTTTATAAATCGGTATGACACCCCGACCGGCCTTCCGGCTAATTTCATTGTTCATATCGCCGATTATGGTGAGTAATTTATAACCCCGCCGCCGGACTTCCTCGGGCGTGTTGATCCTGCCCGACATCATATTTTTGAAAAATACAAAGGCAATGCCGAGTCCCAAACCGAGGATCAATGCCTGTATCAGATTTCTCGGAATATTCGGACTGACGGGCAGAGAAGGAACCAGTGCGGCGTCAATGATATCGACAATCCCAAACTCGGATTGTTCAGCGATGAGAGCTTCATTATATTTTTGTTCGATGAACAGATAGAGCTGCTCGGCACTCTGGTGAGAGCGTTTCAGTCTGGCAAAATCCATACTCATGCGGGGGAGCTGCTCAAACTGTCGTTCGTATTCCTGCATTGACTTTCCTATTGCTTCCTGCTGCAACTGGAGTCCCTGTAGTTCTATGTCTCCCTCCATCAGCCGCTGCATCATCTGCCTCAGGTAGCCTGCATCACCCGGAGTTAATTCACGCATATACTCTTGCGTACGCACCTGCAGTGTCGCCCGTAAGTTTTGCAAACGGTTATCTATATCTCTGATCCGATTCTGATATTGTTGTTCTCCGATAATTTCCGGATTATGTGCAACGGCGCGGTCGCGTTCAACTTCTATCTGAGCGATTTGCTGCTGCAGCATAAGGATATATGCATCGTCGGTCGAACCAAGGTTCTTCGCAACACCGGGTTCCTGCTCTTCAAGTTGATTTCTCACCAATGACAGCGTTTGTTGCCACGATGCTATTTCAATGGCCAACTCTTCTCTTCTTGCCTCCAGTGCTGCAATCTGATCGATGACCCTTTGTGATTCGCGGTCGACGGTGACGACACCCTGCGTCTCCATATAATCCTGTAAACGGTTTTCTGCCAGTTTGAGGTCACGTTCGCGATCGCGCATCTGCATTTCAAGGAATTCACGAACACTTCTGGACTGTGCACGGCTCATCTGATGATTCCGCTCAAAATAAATCTGCGCGTACGTCTGCGAGATCAGTGCCGCTTCTCTCGGATCGGTACTCCGGGCCGTAACCAATATGATATCCGTATCGCGTACATGATCGAAGGTTACACTCGTTTGCATCCTCCTCGTGACGACACCCAACGAAGCTATGCCGGTGACCCGGTCTTCGTCATAATGAAGTATCGCCGGAATGATCGTTGTGGAATCCTGATCAAGATATGTTCGCTGCAGTAATGACTGTGCGACGATTTCGGCTAGTTGTCTGGACTTCAGTATCTCGAGTTCATTTCGGATATTTCTTCCCGAATTCATACCGATAGCCGGAATAAACGTTGATTGCTGCCCCACCCTCGTGTATAACATGACAGAGGTCCTGGCCTGATAGACCGGTTCCTCCTGTAATGTGATAAATAGCGCAACGCCGAAGACAATTAACGTTATCAGCATAATCCACCACTTTCCCCGGCGAACAGTAGCAAGATATTCCTTTATATTGTTTTCCAAATGCCCCTGCTGAACCGGGGATTGGTTCCTTGTTCTTCCATTATTTGCCGGATTATTGTTTTTCATTCTACTTTTACCCCTATTCTGATTAATTATTCTTGGTCAACGCTTCACGAACTGTATATTTTTTGTTACTCAGGTGCGGACATAGCTCCGCCCTGTCACTCACAATGATGTTGTCATTGCGGGCAATGGGTACTTCTCTTCAAATTACTCCCTCCTTCACACATGAGGGAATAAAAAGTACTGGAAAACTGAACTCCAACTATTGAGTTTTCAACTTCACCGGTACAGAAAATGAAAAAAATACGTACGGGGATAATGGGGTAGCTATCAATAGCCATAGATAA
>SLQE01000145.1 GCA_007131635.1 Bacteroidota bacterium
TATGTCATTCTCAAGAATAAATTCATCGGCGGCAACATTAACCAAGAACCGAACGGAGGAATCTATCACTCCATCTTCCGGAATGTGTGTCACATGTGTCGACGGCTGCATTGGCATGTGTGAGATCGGGAAATCGGCATACCGGGGTCACGAGGTCATCTATCCGCAGCCGTTCGGCGTTATCACGACGGCGGCGGAGAAAAGATATCCCGTCGATTATTCGCATTTTAATATCATGGGATCTGCAACGGGGGCGTTTGGCATAGAAGCCGATAGCGACAAAGCGATCTTCCCGGCAGCCAACCTGGAGGTAGCAATAGGTAAAGATAAGGGTTTGAAGTTCCGGTATCCATGGCTTATACCCGGTATCGGTTCTACCAATATTGCCAGGAACAACTGGGAAGGATTGGCCATAGGGTCCGCTCTTGCCGGCACCGGATTGACAATCGGTGAGAACGTGGCAGGTATGGATTCAAAGACGGCAATCGAAAAAGGAAGGGTGACCGATACGGTCGATCTGAAACGCCGGGTGACGTTGTTTCAGGAATACCAGCGGGATGGTTACGGTGCTATTATCGTTCAGGCAAACGTGGAGGATACACGCCTCGGCATTCATGAATATGTAATCGATAAACTGGGTGTCGAATGTGTTGAAATGAAATGGGGACAGGGTGCAAAGAATATCGGCGGTGAAGTGAAGATCAAAGAACTCGAGAAAGCGCAGATGTTGTATAAACGCGGATATGTTGTGTTGCCCAATCCGACCGATCCGCACGTGATTAAAGCATTCGAGCGAAAAAACTTCACCGAATTTGAACGACATGCACGGATAGGGATGGTAACGGAAGAATCCTTTGCCAAACGTGTTGAAGAGCTCCGGAGTGCCGGAGCGAAATATATCTTCCTGAAAACAGGCGCATTCCGTCCCGTCGATCTGGCCCGCGCACTGGCGTATGCATCGAAGTATGAAATCGATGTGCTTACCGTCGACGGCGCCGGGGGCGGTACCGGTATGAGTCCATGGAGAATGATGAACGAGTGGGGCATCCCGCCCGTCGAGCTCCATTCATTAATGTATACATATGCGAAGAAACTTTCCGATAAAGGAAAACATGTTCCCGCTCTTATCGCAGCCGGAGGTTTTATCTTGGAGGACCAGATATTCAAGGGTCTCGCACTCGGAGCACCTTTCGTCAAAATGATCGGTATGGCACGTTCTCCAATCGCAGCGGCAATGGTGGGTAAAACGCTCGGTCATGCTATTGATACGGGGCAGCTCCCGGTATATGTCGAGCGATTCGGGAATTCCGTCGATGAGATATTTGTAACGGCAAGCGAGCTTAGAAAAGAACTCGGCGACGATGAATTTTCCCGCATTCCGACCGGCGCGATCGGCCTGTATACGTATTACGAGCGACTTGCGCAGGGATTAAGACAACTTATGTGCGGAAGTCGAAAATTTGCACTTGAATATATGTCCAGAAACGACCTCGCAGCCCTAACAAAAGAAGCCTCGGAGATAAGCGGGATCCCGTATGTTATGGATCTTGATAAACAGGAGGCGGAGGAGATGCTGAATTTTTAGATATAGGAATTTATATTTATAAGAAATACATTTTAGCAAGAGAGCCGGGTATTCATTTTACTCAGTGCATTGAGTAAAATAACTCAGTATACCGATCAAAATGTAATCTCACCAAAGAGTTCCTGTGCCATCGGCAGGATTGGCGAATTATTAATGCGTTTCATCACTTTATCTTATACCTGAACCACGAAAATCCAAACTCCAATCCCACAAGCCAACCGCGTGCACCAAGATCGAGAGAGTTGTATTCCGTAATAATTGCCAGGTGATAACCGTCGAACAGGATGTTGTACGACAACGCAGCCATCGTGTATGTCCGTTCACTGAGAATTCGGTGGATTTCCAATTGCAGATAATGCGTCCTCCAGAATGCGGAGGAATGGCTACGGCCTGCCGGATTGAAAGAATTGTGAACCACATATCTGCCTTCGATTCCGGGCGTTACACCCCAACCGTCAAATTGCAAATTGGTTTCGCCCGTTTTCGGCATTATCCGGTCGCTGGTATGACCCGCCGAGATCATCGGTGCAATACTCCACCGGGCATGTCTGTCCTGGAACATCCAGCCGGCTCCGAAACGGAGATAGGTAACAAGCGATTGCGGAAAATCTTCACCGCTGATGTGCCGGATCCCCGCTATGGAATATCTTCCGCTTGTGTACAAGTTTCCGAGAAGTGCCTGCGCTCCCGCTCCTATGCGAAAACTCCAGTCGGACGATGTTCCGGGTGCATATTGTTGCGATCCCGAGGTAAGCTCAAAAAATACGCGTCCCCCCTGCATAGATAGCTCATGTTTTTCCTGTCCGGCGGCGACAGCAATCGAAACCAGAATTAACAGTAGGGTATAAAATAATTTCATCGGTTAAGTATACTAAAATTTTTCACTGTTCTCAATCTCCGTCGGCATCGGCTACAGGCAGCTTCGGCTCGACCATGATAACTTTTTCCCTTGAAAGAATAACCGTTCCCGGCGGATCGCCTTTGCGTTTACGTACGTACTTTCTGTCCGTCATAGCAACCGGTACGAGTTTCGACGTTTTCATTTTACTATAGTATGCCGCAATCGAGGCGGCCTGCAGTATCGCTTCTTTCGGAACGGTATCTTTGCTTCCGCCGGTTTTTAGGACGACGTGCGAGCCGCTCGCCCCCCGGGCGTGAAACCAGAGGTCATTCGGTTTTGCATATTTCATCGTGAGCAGGTCGTTGTTTGCGCTGCTCTTTCCCGTCCATACCTCAAAATCCCCGGCAACACGGAAAACACGAAAAGGTAATTCTTCTTTGGATTCTTTGCTCATACGTATACCGATTTTTGATAATGTTTTTTGGTGTGTCCTGAAAAACGATGTGAGCTCATTGTTATCTTCGATTGATGCAATTTCATTAAGCATTATTTGTAATTCACGAAATCGTTTATCGACGGATGCCGAGCGGCGTTCGGCTTCCCTGCGTGCCTGTCGCGCTTTCCGGGCGCGCTCGAAATAATGCTGGGCGTTTTGGATTGTGGTACGTTTCGGGTCGACCGGGATCGTTATCACCGTACCGGGATCGGAAATATCCTGCAATTTAATAGTCTGTTTACCCTTTGTATCTTCATTCGGGTACGACAGTAATATCTTGCCGAGTTGCTCATATGCTGATGAACGATCTCCTTCTGTCAGCTCTTTATTGATCGCACCGACTGCCCGTTCGGCTTTTCTAAGTTCATTAGAGAGCCGGGTATATATTTCCTTTTTGCTGCTTTCGATGGATTTCTTTTTGTGAGATACATTCACAAAAGTGCGTACTGCGTCGGAGCAGAATTGAAAAGGCCGTTCGGGTTTCCCATAGTGTTGCACAAGATGTATTAATCCCATCTCAACGGGTGTGCCGTCTTCGTAGTATATTCTCGGAGACGGTTCGCTCAACTCCTCGGTAATTTCAACATAGCTGTCCCATAATCTTGTCCGGAATTCGGTCGATAATGCAGTGATCTCCGTCTCTGTTACGAGACCGGAACGGGTAACAAGTTCTTTATGCAATGTAGCCCCGAACAAAACGAGGTGTTGTTTGAGTGATTGCTTTATCGTTTGATCCCGGGCAGAGAATAATGCCGCGTTGAATTCCTCGTATGTCCGGGGAGGATCCGGTATTTGCTTCGGAGAAACTATCTTTGTCCCGATGACCTCTTTCGGACGAAGAAATGCATCTGTAATGTGATAGTCTCTGTCAACTTCATAAACGTTTGACCGTGCACCGAAGAATTGGACGATCACACTTGAGTTATCCCCGAGCGCGAGTGTTATCTGACGATCGGATGGATGAAGACTGATATCCGTAATTTTTTTTCCGCGTATATTCGTTAATGTGTCGAAGGTATTTTTTCTTGCCCTGTGTACTGCATCACGGAGATAGAGAAAGTTTTGACGGGGTTCGCACGAAATAATGAGACTTTTATTTTCTTTTCCCGAGGTCGTGATCACGAGGCGATTTCGTTCCTGAGTATAGCATTCTATTATATCCGCCTCCTCTGCATATAATACCGCCTCCCGGACAATTTCCCGTAAAGTATAGTAATTATTGATCATAGGTCAAGAAATCCACATGCGATACTGAAAACATTAAAAAATACCATAATATCCGCTATTTTTATGTGGATATTATGTGGATAATATCCACGGATTTGTTGATTCACCTGTGCAAATGTTGTGGGAAAAACTACACCTACCGTATGGATAATATAACGTATTTTTCATATATTAGCTATCTTAAACATTTATGAATAGATTCATATGATCTTAAGTATGACCGGCTTCGGCCGGGGTGAAGCACAGGGAAACATTTATTCCATCGTGACCGAGACGAGAAGCGTTAATAACAGATTCCTTGAAGTCTCGATTCGTGCACCTAAGTTGGTTTCTTTGCGCGACCAGGAGTTAAAAGAAGTTGTCAGGCGTTATCTATCCCGCGGTAAAGTGAACATTACGATTACACTTGAAACGGCGGATGATGGTACTGCGCCGATAGTGGTAAATCCATCGCAGGCAAACGCATATTATACGTTGCTGAACGATTTGCGAAAAACGCTGAAGCTACGTGAAACGGTAAAGCTCCAGCATATATTACAGTTTTCGGAAATATTCGATTCGAATTCAGAAGATACTCTGGCGGATGAGGAATGGGACGCGGTTCTCCGATCGGTGGATATGGCATTGCAGCAATTACAGGCAATGCGAATGAACGAGGGAACGGAACTTGAGCGTGATCTGAAAACGCGAATCGAAAATATCGCGGGCACCGTCGACGGTATTGAGGAGAAATCGAAAGATCGTATCCCGCAGGAACGCGAGCGGCTCCGGGAGCGTGTGTACACATTGTTGAATACCGATGAGGTCGACGAACAGCGGCTTGAACTCGAGCTGGTGCTGCTATCGGAAAAATTAGACGTAACCGAAGAATGCGTGCGTTTACGCTCCCATCTGAAATTTTTTAAAGATACGCTCGATTCGGATGTTCCGGGCGGACGTAAATTGAATTTTCTCATACAGGAGATGCACCGTGAGATCAATACCATCGGATCGAAAGCAAGCGACACGGAAATAGCACGATCGGTGATCGGTATGAAAGAAGAGATCGAAAGAATACGCGAACAAATTCAGAATATTGAATGACATCGGGACGCGGAAAACTCATAGTCATATCCGCACCGAGCGGAAGCGGAAAAACCACGATAGCAAATGCTTTGTTACGCCGTCATCCGGAATTTATGTTTTCGGTTTCTGCAACCACGCGCGCGAAACGTCCGAATGAAAAACACGGGAAGCATTACTATTTTCTCACGAAAGAAGAGTTTAAACAGGCGATTGAAAAAAATGAACTCGTCGAGTGGGAAGAGATATACGGCAATTTTTACGGTACGTTAAAACATGTCGTCGATGAAGCGCTCACGCAGGGGAAAATAGTCTTATTCGACGTCGATGTGAACGGAGGCTTATCCATTAAAAAACAATACCCGGAGGATGCCGTCCTGATATTTATTAAACCTCCGAGTCTGGAAGATTTGAAAAAAAGGTTGCAGCGGCGAAATACGGAGGACGATGCGCAACTGAAACATCGGCTCGACCGTGTGCCGATGGAACTCGACAGAGGATTATTATACGATTATTCGGTGGTGAACGACGATCTGAACAAAGCCATCGATGAAGTAGATGAAATTGTAAAAAAAGCGATACATTCAGTAA
>SLQE01000364.1 GCA_007131635.1 Bacteroidota bacterium
GGGGGTGTATCATCTTCATTACAGCATGAGAAGGAACTCCTTTAGTTCCTTGTCTTCACGGCACAAGCAAAGGACGCAGAGGATCGCAGAGGTTTTTTAAAATCATTCTCTGCGACCTTTGCGGCCTCTGCGTTTTAATATGACTAATGTAAAAGTGCGATGAAAGTTCGGAGGGAAATAAATAATGATTTATCCTGATATATTTCGAGAAAGTTTCATAGATCAATTACCTCTTCGCGAACAAAATGGAGCCGGATTATTTTCGGTTCGGTACCGGGATCGAAATGACATTTTACGGCATCCCTCACTTCAGCACGAAGATTATTGATCGTATCTGCTTCGGTAAAAATTGATTCACCCAGTGCACGGGCAGTATACCCGCCCTCAGGAGCTTCCTCAACTAAAAATATAATTTCGGTCATTTCTCATCCTCGTAATAATTGATGTAAACAATTTGCAAAAAAATATTTCTGAATGCAACCTTCTTTATTTACCCGATCTCCATATATATTAAAATATTCCCCGTATCGTGTCATATACCAACTCATCTATCTGTCTGTCCGTTGCATCGATCTGACGCTGGATGGTGGTCTTTTCGAGTGCGGATTTTGTGGTAGATCAAAATCGCATACAAACGCAAAGGCGCAAAGGACGCAGAGGTTTTTAAAACCATTCTCTGCGATCTTTGCGGCCTCTGCGTTGAGTAAGACTGTTGAAGCTAAATAGAAAAGCTCCGAAGGAGCGATATCAACAGCACAGGGTGAAGCCCTGTGTAAAAAGACAACCCTAAAGATCATCGAGCCCTGAAAGGGCGAAATCGAAAACTATAACGGAGTTTAAATGATTGCGGCCTTTGGGCGTAGCCATCACTATGTGACAGGGCTTACGTGGTTGCAGGCCATTATCATTCACAGGGCTCCGCCCTGTGCTATTGATGACCGCCCCTTCAGGGCTCATAGTTCGATTTGAACAAAAAGTAAACTAACAAATATTCTCTGCGAGCTTTGCGGCCTCTGCGTTATAAATGACTAATGTGATTGGGAGGTTATAGTTGTGATGAAAACTGATTTAATTTTTTCATCTTAGCTTACGATCCGGGTGATATCGAAAAATTGTGAAAATTGCACCTAATCACAAGAAATAAAAAATCTTAATAGATTTCTTGACATGCGATTACCGCGTATATATATTGTAGGTGTATTCGAAAAGATTCCGTACAGGTGAACGTCGGCCTCATGCCGTGTGTTCGTCTGGTCTATCCAGTTGAACCTAGCCTGCTACGGAACTTATTTTTTACCATTCTGCAGGTTTATAAATCTTTCGTCCATTTTTTAAAATATATGGATCGGGAAATTGATATTTTCCATATTGTTCTTTTGAAATTGTAAACGAAAAATCCGCTATAACGGAAAGTTCTTTGTTTTTTCTTTGATACGGGAAAGCAAATCCAATTAATTTTGTTGGGTACATTTTCTTTGCAGTCCGAACTGATGGTGCGATATCCGTATCACCGCTCATAATTACAATATTATCGGCCTCATCGTTATATAAGATCTCAAATAAACTCGAAGCAATCGCAACATCTGTTTCTTTTTCCTCGTGACGTTTAATAGATTTACCACAATGATTACATAAAACATTTTTTTTCTTAAATCGAGCGAGATGTATAATAATTTCTGTGTCTTTGATGCATTCAATGAATTTTCTATGCCTTGTCGTTACATCAGGGTGAGTTGCTTCTAAATGCTTAGCCAAAGCGGAGAAATAGTATACTTGTTTAAGTTTTGCAGTTCTACTGATAATGTGAAGATATGAGCTGCATAGTTCTTTAATGTTTAACCACTTGGTTCCTTTTCCATTAAAGAACTTGGCAGCTTCACGAACAGAATGGTACAGGTTAAAACCGTCTATAATAAAAACAGTTCGGTTCATAGGCATATAAATAAAAAAACCCTCGGATCGTAACCCGAGGGGGGCCAGCGAGCCCGTGGGCCCTACTGGGGATGATTATATTACAAAATACGTATTTTAGTATGTAAAAGTCAAGTAAAATTAATACATATGAAGTATTAATACCGAATTTTGCCGTTATTTCTTGAATTAGTCATAAGTATCTATGGATAATTTTGTATCAACAACATTCACTTTTTAAAACTTGCGCTACACAGTATTTCGCTCGATGATCATTCTTGCCTCCTCCGTCAACCTCACGCCTCCGGCGTGATAAACTCCCAGCTCATCAATCTGCTTATCCGTTGCATCGATCTGACGCTGGATGGTGGATTTTTCGGGTGCGGACTTTGTGTTAGATCTAAATCGCATATAAACGCAAAGGCGCAAAGGACGCAGAGGTTTTTAAAATTATTCTCTGCGATCTTTGCGGCCTCTGCGTTAAAAAATGAACATTGAGCTACACCGTATCTCCCTCAATGATCTGTCTTTCCTCCTCCGTTATCCCATACAATTCATACACCAACTCATCAATCTGCTTATCCGTCGCATCGATCTGACGCTGGATGACGGTATTTTCGTGAGCGGACTTTGCGGCGGCTAATTGTTTGTGCAGCTCCAACATTTTTTCCACCAATGACACCACCTGGTCGTGACGGGATTTCTCATGGGGATTGTCCTTGTCGATAGTACGAACAGGAAACCCTTCAAGATACTGTCCGAAGAACCGCAAATATGTAGTTCCTCCTCCCTCAAGACCAGCACATACCTGTTTAAAATAAAACCTACCTAATTTAGAATTCAATATACCAAGAAGATATAGATCTTGCATAGGGATAAAATATGTTGTATTCGTACCATAATAACCAGTTTCATCAAAAGCAAATCTTGATTCAGTCGCGATATCTGGAAATATTATCTTTGGTTTTTCAAAGTATTCCACAAAACGATATTGTGGTTGTTGCAACTCGTACCAATTCTGATTAGTGGCGCGTTTTTTGAGTCTGTCCTTATAATTTTCTAAATGCTTTTTAATTGCTGGATATTTGTCAATATCAATCCCATGATAACAATATATAAGATATAATTCATCGTAGTCTATATAATAACGACGTACGTTCCTGCCGTTAAGTAAAGGTTTTATTATTTCTTTAGCCTTTTTGTTTTTCTTTAATATTGTACTACGCAATTCATTTGAGATAACGAATGCATTAGTCAATCCAGACACCACGCCTCTATATATCTTTCCATCGCAATATCTTTTTAGTGAAATACCAACATCGACAAATTTGCTCATAATCCGAGAATATTTCTCATTTGAAAATCCCCACCCTTGTCCAATATTTTGTTCTAAATTTGTCAGATATGAATGGTGTTTTATAATGTCTTCAACAGATTTAGAACCACCTTCTATCAAAGAAAACTCATGACTAGGAGGTGGAGGGGAGTAGACTGTTTGAGAAATTCCCGGATTTTGTTTCCGTGAAGTTATTAACACGAGTGTCCTTACAGTTGCTCCCTTAAAAATGGGTAAACCTGCAAAATCAGTAATACTTTCTAATGAAGAATTCTCAAGCAAGAATTTTCTCAATGGTGATCCATAGTTAGATCTTGCAAATTTATTTGATACAATCATTCCAAATCTGGCATTCATTTTTAATAAGAGATGACCCTTCTCAATGAAATAACTATAAATATCGGACCTTTCGTCATGACACGAATATTTTTGCTTAAGATATTCCTTTACATCTTTAAATCCTTCCATCCTCACATACGGCGGATTCCCAATAACCACATCAAACCCATCATGCTTAAACACTTCCGGAAACTCCCTCTCCCAATCAAACGCATTAATCCTGTACCGCTCTTCATCGTCGAGGAGGTCTAGCTGTTTGCCATCGTAAAAATCCGGACCGATGAGGGAGTTGCCGCACTTTATGTTGCCGCGCAGGTCGGGCAGTGCGCGCTCGCGGAACATCTTGAGCTGCGACTCGATCGTCTCCCCGCTTTCTCCTTCAAGCGCTTTCAGCAATAAATTCAGTTTTGTCACCTCAACCGCCTGCGCGTCGATATCGACGCCGTAAATATTATTGAGAAGAATGCGCTTCTTCTCTGCCGTCGTCAGGTACCACTGATCGCCTGCACCCCGGTATATCTGCTTTGTATGTTTCAACGGATCGTTTTCAACGTACCAATCCCTGTGCCAGTCAAGCAGATATTCATACGCACCGATGAGAAACGAGCCGGAACCGCACGCGGGATCGAGAATGCGAAGTTTGGAAGCTTTTACCGGCGTGAGTTGCTCTTTCCTATTTCCTCTTTCCGATTTCCTATTTTCAACGTCTCCCCACAACAACCTTCCAACCGTATTCTCAACAATATAATCGACAATGTACTTCGGCGTATAATAAACTCCTCCCGCTTTTCTGACTTCGGGTTTTTCTTCGATCTTCGCCCTACCGCCTGCAGTTAACCTTATAACCTTCCCCAGAAATCTTTCATACACATGACCGAGTATATCCACCGGCAGCACCGAGAACTCGTACGGACTTTCGGGATAGTATAAACCCTTGATGATATCTTTTAAAACTTTATCGTCTATCTTGAGGTCCGGTGTCAGCTCGTCGGGTTCGCCGGGACGCCCGCGTTCGGACTGAAAATGAAACAGACCGGAATTGTACTTTTCATCCGCTCTGTAATAGAGGCCGACCATTCGCCTGTACACGTGCTCGCCGTTAAGCAGTGCCTGCAGCCGTCCGTAATCTTCGATGCCGCGGTCCTCGCAAATGCGCAGAAAGATGATCCGGTCGATGGTGAGCTGTACGGCATAGTTAATGTCGCGCTCGGTGAGTGCGGAGTTTCGCAGAGCGATGTTGCGGGCAAGGGCATCGCGCCAGGATTCGATTTCTTTCAGGAAGGCATCGTCGACTTCTGCGGTGCCGCGTTTTTTCTTCTCCGATTCCACGAAACGGTCGAACGATCCCTTGAGTATCGCTTCGCGTGAAAAGACAGAGGTAATTGCTTCCCACTTTTCAGAATACTCTTTGTAGGTAAAGTACATAATCCTTCCGGTCGACGGTTTGTCATTCGCCGAGGGTTTGATCCGGCAGTCGTACACGGCAAACTCCTCGAAGTCGGTGAGGATGCTCAGCGGCAGCTTCGCCGACCATGCATAGCGGCGTAATTGAAACGCCGGTTCGGGATCGTCCTTTATATTGACCGAAGGCTTCTTGGTTTCGAGAAAGAACTTACGCACACCGCCGATGCGGAAACTGTAATCGGGCGCCTTCGTCGCGCCGCCGACTTTAATGGCATCTTCGTGGATAACGTCTTTGTACGCCTCGGCATAACCCTGCTTGTTGTATATATCCCAGCCGAGCGCTTCGAAGAAGGGATTGATAAACTCGCCCCTGAGCCGTGCTTCGTTGTATCCTGACGATTTGTACGCATCGATATTATCTCGGAAACGATCGGTGAGCTGGTTCAGTATTTCGGGTATAGACATGGTTATCGTATATGGTCGTGGATAGATAGACTAAATATAAAACATTTTGCGGGTTTTTCAATAGTTAGGCAGCGAAATAGAGTCTATTCCAAAAAATCGGCTGCCAATGACGCAAAGGCCATCACACTCAGGCTTCGACGGAGTTTACCCCGCATCAGCGGGGCTGCCAATGACACGGTTGGTAGCAACCGATAAACGCTTGACCTGTAGCAGGTAAAAAAGTTATAAAATAAAATTTTAACCGCTCCACACACCCCCTCTCCGCAAAAAGCGGAGAGGGGGATGGGGGGTGAGGCTACGAAGGTAAGCACAAAACTTTTTAAA
>SLQE01000100.1 GCA_007131635.1 Bacteroidota bacterium
CGACAGCCGTTACCGGGTTACTATACTCTATGCCGATGAATACACCGCTGATCAGACCTAAAAAGTCACTCGGCCAGAACTTCCTCCGCGATAAAAACATCGCGCGGAAGATGGTTGAAATGTTTTCACCCGGGAAAAGTGATATTGTGGTGGAAATCGGACCGGGGACAGGAATATTATCCGAATTAATTGCGGGAACATGCGAGCGTCTTATATTGGTCGAGAAAGATTATCGGGCGGTTGATATACTTCAGCAACATTTTGAAGGAGACGAAGATATCACAATAATTCAAGGTGATATACTCGAAAAGGAATTACAGGAGTTAACAGCGGATAAGAGGAAGGTGCGGGTTATCGGAAATATCCCTTACAACATAACGTCTCCTATTCTTTTTCATCTCCTGGATCAATGGGAATATGTGTCGGATGTGATGATGCTTGTACAATACGAGGTGGCACACCGGATCATGGCCCGGCCGTCAACAGCTGGATATGGTATATTGTCGGTATTGTCACAGACATGGTCAACACCATCGTTTCTCTTTAAGGTACCGCCTACTGTTTTCTATCCGAGACCGGCAATTGATTCCGCGGTCATCCGTCTTGTGTTCGACAGACGGCGCGACGATATCGCGGATGAGGACCTGTACAGAACGGTTGTACGCGGGACATTCGGTCAACGGAGAAAGATGTTGCGGTCCAGTCTGAAGAATATGTTTCCCGGGATTCCTTTTCAAACAGGGATCGTTCAGTTCGATGTAAATAAACGACCGGAGGAATGCAGTGTCGATGATTTCATTCATTTAACCAGAGAGATATATGCAGTCAACAGAAACGAATAACAGACCCGAAAAGACAGGATCACTGCCGAAGGTACGAGCTTCCACCGAACCTGTTCCGGAAGGCGATAGAGAATTTGAAATCGATGAAGAATTTCTGGATGATATACGTGAACTTATTCAGATCCGTTCGAGCGCCAGTATAATTAATATTCTCTCTGATCTTCATTCACCTGATATTGCCGATATTATTGACAATCTTGCGAATGAGGATCGGTTGTTCATATTCGAACTTCTCGATGATGAGACCGCGAGCGAGGTGTTGCTTGAACTGGATGAAAAAGTACGTGAGGATTTGCTCGATCAGCTATCCCACGGGCGAATTCGCGGAATCGTTGATGAACTGGATTCCGACGATGCGGCGGATATTGTCGGCGGGTTATCCGAGGAGGCCGCTGAGCGTCTTCTCGACGATATCGATGAAAAGGATTCGCAAACCCTGAAGGAATTGCTGCGGTATCCGACCGACAGCGCAGGCGGTATTATGGCAACCGAGTTTGTCTCGGTCAAAAAGGACCACACCGTCCAGAAAGCGATTCAACGGGTACGTAAGATGTCGAAAGAGATCGGAGAAATTTATAATGTCTATGTGCTGGATGAAGATGGCGTGCTGATCGGCTTTGTTCCGGTGAAGGATCTGATTGTGCATAACCCCCGGCGACGGGTCAATAAAGTGATGGAGACAGAGTTCCACGCTGTAGACGTATTGACCGACCAGGAAGAGGTCGCCAATATTATGAAGAAATACGATCTCATTACGATACCCGTTGTGAATACAAAACGGGAAATGCTCGGAAAGATCACATTCGATGATATCATGGATGTTATCCACGAAGAGGCGGAAGAGGATATCCAAAAATTCGCAGGTATTGCGGGGACCGAGTTAATTAGCCATGGTGTCTGGGATATCTCAAGGCGCCGGATGCCATGGCTCGGTATCGCATTCCTCGGCCAGCTGCTTTCCGCGGTTATTTTAAGTAATTTCCACGAATCTCTCGAAAAGATAATCGCATCGGCATTTTTTATTCCGATCATAATGGCCATGGCAGGGAATGCCGGAATTCAATCTTCGGCGGTTGTGATACGGGGATTGGGAACCGGGGAGATCTGGGAGGGTATGCTTGCAAAACGTGTGGTAAAAGAATCGGGTGTTGCGCTCACAAACGGTCTTGTTTTTGCACTGCTGATATTCATTGTCGGGTGGCTATGGATAGATGACTGGTTATTCGGGATGGCACTCGGCTTCTCGTTGCTCATCGTCATTGCAAGTGCGACGATTGTCGGTGCGACGATACCTTTTATCCTTACCAGATTTCATATCGACCCTGCCATTGCAACAGGTCCGTTTATCACGACAAGCAACGATGCTCTGGGACTGCTGATCTATTTTGGGATTTTGAGTTTACTGTATTTGTAGCTGAGATTTTTAATTACATATATAACATATTGATAATACGCGATTTAAACTGGGGCACGGCTAATTGTAAATTGAATTGACAATTAGCCGATTTGATGTTATATTGATTTATATGGTCTATAGAAATGCTAAAGAAATACTTCTATCATTGGTGAGGGGATATCCGGTTGTAGCGGTTACCGGTCCCAGACAGTCGGGTAAATCAACGCTGGTTAAAAATGTGTTCAATGATAAGGAGTACGCAAATTTAGAAGATATTGAGGCCCGCGAATACGCTCAGAGTGATCCGAAAGGTTTTCTTTCACAATTCCCGGATGGAGCAATACTTGATGAGGTTCAACGTGTCCCGTCTCTATTCTCGTATGTCCAAACAATCGTGGATGAGAAAAAAGAGCCGGGTTATTTTATTCTTACCGGATCACAGCAATTCGGATTATATGAGGACATAACACAATCTCTCGCGGGAAGAGTTGCCACGGTTGTCTTGTTGCCATTTTCACATGATGAGTTAATAAATGCAAAGCTTCTTCCGGATACTCCCGAAGAACTGCTCTTCAAAGGTTTATATCCCCCGATATACGATCGATCATTGGATCCTACTCTTTGGTACGGGAATTACACCCGTACATATATAGAACGCGATGTCCGGCAGATTATCCAGGTACGGGATTTATCGACATTTCAACACTTTGTCAGGATGTGTGCAGCGCGCACAGGTCAATTGCTAAACCTGTCATCTCTTGCAAATGATTGTGGAATAACTCATAACACCGCGAAATCCTGGATTTCAATTCTCGAAGCCAGTTATATTATCTATTTATTAAAGCCACATTTTGAAAATTTTAATAAACGATTGGTAAAAACACCCAAATTATTTTTTTATGACGTCGGTCTGGCAGTATGGTTGCTCGGTATCAACGGAATTGATCAGATATCAATACATCCTTTAAGAGGTTCTTTATTTGAAACCTATGTTGTTGGAGAATTATTAAAACGTAGAACGAATAATGCACTTGAACCAAATATATATTTCTGGCGGGATAGAACCGGAAATGAAATCGATATCATTATTGATAAAGGAACTGCTTTGATACCGGTCGAGATTAAATCAGGTAAAACTATTACATCCGATTATTTTACTATGTTTAAAAAATGGATCGAAATTACCGGTAAAAAAGATGAAAAGGGTTGGTTGATATATGCGGGAGCGGAACATCAGAAACGTAGTGATGGTATTGTTTTACCCTGGAACCGGATATTCGATATCGATGCTTAAATCTTATTCACAATCTCACTGATACGACATATTCCTGAGCGCTTCAACTCGTTTTTTTACCGGCGGATGTGTTGAGAAAAGATCGGAAAAAAAGCCTGTGCTCTGCTCTCTTTTTAAATGAAACGGATCGGAGATACAGAGATGGGCGGTATCACGGTGAATCGCCGTCGGCTTTATGAATGATCCGCTTATCTTGTGTAATGCACTTATGAGACCGTTTGGATTCCGGGTAAGCTCGGTTGCCGTCGCGTCTGCGAGATATTCACGCTTCCGGGAAACCATCATTGCCATCATATTTGCAATGATCGGTGCAAGGATAATGCCTATAATCCAGACGACGAGTACAATGATCATCACCGGGCCGCCGCCGCCGCCCTGTGAACCTCTCCCGGAACGCCGTCCGCCTCCGAACCACATTGCCCGCCTTGCCATCATTGCAAGCAAAAGAATTGCACCCACGAGTGCTGCGACAATCGTCATCAGGCGGATATCGTAATTTCTAATATGTGCAATCTCGTGTGCGATGACCGCCTGTAGCTCTTCCCGGTTCAGGATCTGAAGTAACCCCTCGGTGACGGCGACATAACCGTCTTCGGGATTTTTACCGGTTGCAAATGCGTTGGGTGCTTTGTCGGGTACGATAAAAATTTTCGGACGGGGAATTCCCGAGGCAATCGTCATCTCATCGACGATGTTAATGAGCTGCCGGTGGGCGGGATTATTGGGATCTGCGGGATATGCATTGGTCGAACGGATAACCGATGCGGCACCGCTGTTATAACTCCAGAGTGCGGTTCCGGCTCCGAGTGCGAGTGCAAACAAAGTGCCGAGCGGAAAGAACTCAAGCATAATGATATCAAACCCGAATCCGAGCAAGCCGAGGAAAAGTATAAATCCCGCCATGACGAGCATGGTCATCCGCTTATTGTGTACCTGCTGCTCGTAGAGGTTGCGTTTTCTGTTGTAAAAACTCATAAAGTACCTGGAACACAGATGCCGCTAAATGAACCGGCGAAAATCAGTCTTATCTGTGTCGTCTGTGTTCAATTATTGTTTTTTAAATGACAAGTCAACCTTCGGTACTTCGCGCTCACTCTGAACGGTTATTTCAAACAATTCAGCACCTTTAAAGCCAAACATATTCGCAATGATGTTTCCGGGGAACACCTGTGTTGCGATGTTATACTTCGTCGCGATGTCATTGTAGAACTGCCGTGCGAACCCGATCTTATTCTCGGTACTTGTCAATTCTTCCTGTAGCTGCTTTACGTTTTCGTTTGAACGGAGCTGTGGATAGTTCTCGACTAATGCAAATAATTTTGAAAGAGCACCGGTTAACATGTTCTCTTTCATCGCGGCATCGGCTACCCCGGTCGGGTTTAGCGCGCTATTGCGTGCCTTGACAACACTTTCGAGGGTCTCCCGTTCAAATTCCATCTGCCCCTTCACGGTGTTGACCAGATTTGGAATGAGATCGTGGCGCCTTTTGAGTTGTACGTCGATTTGTTTCCAGCCGTTTGTAGTCTGATTGCGTAATTGAATGAGTTTGTTGTATCTCGTAACGACCCATAAAACAACCAGTACCGCAACGGCAATTGCAATAATTGTACCCATGGTGTTCTCCTGAATTAGGTAAAATGAACTGTAAGATACGTTACGGTAGGGTAAAAGTCAATGATATCACTGTCACAGACGGTGCTTCATGCACGACCATCCCCGCGGGTCTGTGACAGTGATGAGTGAAAGGTTATATCGTTATCTGCCGTGATATCTCATGGATTCGTTCCGGTATTTTGATCTGGAATTCATCAAAATGTTCTTTGAGTTGTATCCTCAGATCCTCCAGTCCCGGTCGAATGCTCTCCTCAAGATTGCGGCGGAATTCTTCGGCACCGCCGGGTCCGAAAATTCTGATTTCGAGATCTTCTCTGTTGATGTCCGGGATGTAAAACTCCGCTGTATTCCTTTCGTCAAGTTCAGCAGTTACGGTTCGTTTTGTACCTTCGCGTATGAATTCCACTTGTATTTGTTCCCCGGCGTCGTATGTCGACAATACTCTGCGCAGTCTCCTGGCCGTATCAATGTTCCGGTCACCTACTGTGATGATAACATCTCCGGCCCGGATACCTGCTTTCTCCGCAGGTGTATCAGCGTGTACTTTCTCTACCAGCACACCTGAGTCCTGAGGAACCATAAAGTATTCTCTTAATTGAGAAC
>SLQE01000050.1 GCA_007131635.1 Bacteroidota bacterium
ACGAACCGGTTTCGATCTGGGACTGACTGAAATAATTGGAGATGAAGAACATTACTTTATCGCGGAAGTCGGCAGCGCCTCTGCACAGGAAATTATAAAAAACATTCCGCATACTACGGTGCAGGAGGATGAGCTTGGCCGTGTAGAGGAACTTATGAAAAAAGCAGAGAAACAGATGGGGAGAGAACTCGATACCGATAATCTTAAAGAAATATTGTATCGTAATTACGAGCACCCCCATTGGGATTCTGTCGCTGAACGATGCTTTACATGCGGGAATTGTACACTCGTATGCCCGACATGCTTCTGTACAACGATAGAAGACTATACAGATCTCTCCGGAAATACCGGAGAACGAATCCGGAAATGGGATTCATGTTATAATAACGAGTTTTCATATATACATGGAGGGAGCGTTCGAACATCATCATATGCACGGTACCGGCACTGGCTTATGCACAAACTGGCAACGTATCAGGATCAGTTCGATACCCCGGGTTGTGTCGGTTGCGGCCGGTGTATAACCTGGTGTCCGGCCGGTATTGATATAACCGAAGAGGCGACGGCCATTCGCAAACACGGTAAAACATCATAGGAGTATCTTATGGAAAATCTTGGATCTATATTAAAAAAACACCCGTTCTTTCAGGGGCTTGAGGATAACCACATCGAGTTTATTGTCGGTTGTGCTGCGAACGCGAGGTTCAAGACCGGGGAATTTCTTTTTAGGGAAGGACACGAAGCGAATTACTTTTTCCTCGTTCGTGAGGGATTGGTAAACCTGGAAATCTATTCTCCGCAAAAGGGCGCAATTACGGTACAATCACTCGGAGAGGGAGAGATCGTAGGCTGGTCATGGATTATCTCGCCTTATCAGTGGCGTTTTGATGCACGTGCAGCGGAAGACACCCGGTTGATAGCGCTTGACGGAAAATGTCTCAGAGATAAATGTAACCAGGACCCGTCACTCGGGTATGAATTGTTAAAGAGATTTGCCCCGATTATTGAACAAAGACTCGTTGCAACCAAAATACAATTACTTGATCTTTATGGAAACGATGATTGAAACAAGAAATACACATAACGGTACCATAGATTCACTTATTACCCAACCTTATCGGGTAAAGCGTGTGTTGAACGAAACACACGACACGTTCACATTACATCTGGAACCTGAAAACGGAAAAGATGCCAACTTTTCATTCAAAGCCGGCCAGTTTAATATGCTTTATATGTACGGTTTTGGTGAAATTCCAATATCGATAAGCGGGGATCCCGATAAGCCTCACCAGCTTGTTCATACTACGCGTGCCGTCGGTACTGTGACGAAATCGATGCGGAGACTGAAGCGGGGGCATGTTCTCGGTGTGCGCGGTCCATATGGCACTGAATGGCCGATGGATGAATTGAAGGGGAGGGACGTCGTGTTTGTGGCAGGAGGAATAGGTCTTGCGCCGCTGAGATCAGCAATGTATCAGGTAGTTACGCGGAGAGAATTGTACGGCAAAGTAGTGTTACTGTATGGTACGCGGACGCCGATAGATATCCTCTTCAGGAAAGAGCTCGAGCGATGGAAATCACGGTTCGATCTGGATATATTCGTGACTGTCGATAGGGCTGTGGGTGCCTGGCGTGGACACGTCGGTGTCGTAACTCAACTGGTCGCGCGCGCTCCCTTCGATCCGCGAAATACCGTAACACTGATATGCGGACCCGAGGTAATGATGCGGTTTTCTATAATGGAATTTGAAAAACGCGGTGTTACGCCGGATCGTATTTACGTTTCGATGGAGCGAAATATGAAATGCGGTATCGGCCATTGCGGCCACTGCCAGTTCGGTCCGTCTTTTGTCTGTAAAGACGGTCCCGTGTACCGCTATGATAAAGTTAATAAATTAATTGATATCCGGGAAGTATGATATGACGAAAAGCCGAAAACCTAAACTTGCTGTCTGGAAATTTGCTTCGTGCGACGGTTGTCAACTCAGTCTGCTCGACTGTGAAGATGAACTCCTCGCAATAACTGAACATATTACTATCGCTTATTTCCCCGAAGCGACACGGACAGTCATAAAAGGACCCTATGATTTATCCCTTGTTGAAGGGTCGATTACCACACCTCACGACGCAGAGCGTATACACCAGGTGCGCAGATCTTCTAAATATCTGGTAACTATCGGAGCATGCGCAACTTCAGGTGGTATACAGGCGTTACGAAATTTCAAGGATGTAAAATCATTTATTACAGCGGTTTATCCTACTCCACAATTCATCGAAACGCTGAACAAATCCACACCGATTGCCGACCATGTGTTTGTAGATTTTCAGCTCCGGGGGTGCCCGATAAGTAAACATCAGTTATTAGAACTGGTCAATGCATTTTTGAATGGACGAAAACCGAATATTCCTCAATATAGTGTTTGTATTGAGTGTAAGCGAAACGGTACACAGTGTGTTATGGTGGCAGAAGGAGTTCCCTGTCTGGGTCCGGTTACTCAAGCCGGATGTAATGCGATTTGTCCAAGTTACCACAGAGGTTGCTATGGATGTTTCGGACCAAAGGAAACTCCGAATACCCACTCACTTGCAAAACAGTGGAAGGCACTCGGTATCAAAGACGATGATATTGTCAGAGCATTCAGATCATATAACGCATACGCAGAACCGTTCCAGAGGGAAAGTATTGCACACGAGAAATCGGTTTAAGGATGTTATGTAATCAATTGTATAATAACAGTTTATAGGATTGAAATGAAGTCGAAAAGTAAGTCAGTTAAAAAGAAAACCACGAAGGATAAAAAAGAGTCTGTAAAATCAATACACGTTAAACAGCTTGCCCGGGTGGAGGGTGAGGGTGCTCTGCATGTAAAGATGAAGGGTGACGAAATTACCGATCTTACATTCACTATTTTTGAACCTCCGCGATTTTTTGAAGCATTTCTTCGGGGACGAAATTTCTCTGAAGTCCCGGATATCACAGCACGTATCTGCGGAATATGCCCGATCGCATATCAGATGAGCGCCACGCAGGCAATCGAGCAGGCATTTGGTATACAGGTGAATGATCAGATCCACGACCTGCGACGTCTGATTTACTGCGGTGAATGGATAGAAAGCCACGTGCTCCACGTCTTTATGTTGCATGCTCCCGACTTCTTATCATATGAGGATGCCATCCAGATGGCAAAGGATCATCCCGAGGTCGTGAAGCAGGCATTGCGTATGAAGAAAACAGGGAATACGCTGATGACGATCCTGGGGGGACGCGAAATCCATCCTGTCAGTGTCCGTATCGGTGGATTCTATAGCGTGCCGCCAAAAGAAAATCTGACTGCTTTACTCGACGAATTGAAATGGACCCGTGACGCAGCAGAAAAGACTATCGAGTGGACGGCGACTTTGGATTTTCCGGATTTTGAAAGGGATTATGAATATCTTGCCCTTCACCATCCCGAAAGATATGCTATTATCGAGGGAAGACTTATTACAAACAAGGGCCTTGATGTTGACATAAGTGAATTTGAGGATCATTTTGTGGAGATGCAGGTCGAACATTCTCACGCACTTCATTCAGTGCACAGGGAACGCGGATCCTATCATGTCGGACCCCTTGCACGTTTTGTGCTCAATTACGATCAGCTTACCCCCGCTGCAAAACAGGCAGCTCAGCACGCAGGTCTGGATACAAAGTGCAAAAATCCTTTTAAGAGCATAATAGCCCGGAGTGTCGAAACTTTATATGCATGTGAAGAGGCAATCCGGATTATAGAATCTTATGAACAACCTGAGCATGCATACGAGGAGGTAGAACCCCGCCCGTCGACGGGATATGGTTGTTCCGAAGCCCCAAGGGGATTGCTCTACCATAAATACCGGATCGATGAGCGCGGCATTATACTCAACGCAAAGATAGTTCCCCCGACGGCACAAAATCAAAAAACCATTGAAGAAGATCTTTTAGATTATATCCCCGAGCGGCTGCATTTACCGCTCGATAAGCTGACGTGGCAATGCGAACAGGCGATACGAAATTATGATCCCTGTATTTCCTGCGCTACACATTTTTTAAAGTTAACTATCGATCATGACTAAATCCGATAATCTCAACGACCGCAGTAATATTCTTATTGTGGGTATCGGAAACGAATTCAGGAACGATGACGCTGTCGGGATATATGCCGTCAGGAAACTCAAAAAGCATACTCTCCCCGGTATACATACCTGCGAATTACATTATGATCTCAGCGGACTCATGGACATGTGGGTACAGTACGAGAGTGTTTATGTCATCGACGCGGTTTCATCCGGTGCGGATGCCGGTACTATCCACGAGATTGAACTCGATGAGAATCGATTAAGTGAAGAGGAATTTTCTTTTTCAAGCCATACAGTGAGTCTCTCAAGCATCATCGAGCTCTCACGTGCAATTCATCAATTTCCCAAAAGTCTCGTAATCTATGGTATAGAAGGCAAAGATTTTAGTTATGGATGTACAATGTCGGACGGTGTAAAAGAAGCTGCAGACAGACTCATCAATTCACTTGAAGAAAAATTACGAACGAAGATACTCCAAATAGAGGGAGAGGCATAAATATGTTTAAAACCGATAAGATACGGGAAGAATTACACAAATTCGGACTTATAAATCTTGGTGTCGTTCATTATAATCTGCCCACGCCGGTGCTTTACGAGAAGGCGATCAACAGGCGGGAAGGTATCCTATCACATCTGGGTCCGCTCGTGGTGCGTACGGGACAACATACCGGCAGAAGTCCGAACGATAAGTTTATCGTCCGTGAACCATCCAGCGAAAAGAACATATGGTGGGGAAAAGAGAACCGGCCGATGGAACCGGAAAATTTTGACCGGTTATTTTCCCGAATGAAAGCTTACATACAGGGAAAGGACCTGTTCGTTCAGGATTGTTTTGCAGGAGCCGATCCGGAATATACACTCCCCATACGGGTCATAACAGAAACCGCGTGGCACAGCATATTTGCCCGGAATAATTTTATTCAGATTAAATACGATCTTGAGATTCCCCACGTACACAATCCGGAATTTACTCTCCTGAACCTGCCGAACTTCTATGCAGATCCCGGGGTCGACGGTACGAATTCGGAGATCTTCATTATCATTAACTTCGCAAAGAAGTTGGCAGTAGTAGGGGGAACAAGTTATGCGGGGGAATCGAAAAAAGCAATATTTTCCATATTAAATTATTTAATGCCGCTCAAACATATATTGCCGATGCATTGTGCTGCTAATGTCGGACAAAAAGATGATGTGGCGATATTTTTTGGTTTATCGGGTACCGGTAAAACGGCACTCTCTGTAAATACGAAACGGATGCTTATCGGAGATGATGAGCACGGATGGAGTGACAGCGGTATTTTTAACTTTGAAGGCGGTTGTTATGCAATGGTGTACAGGGTTTCTATGCATGATGAGCCGGAAATCTTTGACAGCACGCGAAAATTCGGCACGGTTTTAGAAAACGTTATGATCGATGCCGAAACACGGCGGATTGACCTGGATGACGGGTCACTCACTGAAAATACCCGTGCATCATATCCGTTACTGCATCTCAACAATGTCGTAAAAGACGGATATGCCGGACATCCGTCAAATATAATTATGCTTACAACCGATGCCTTCGGTGTATTGCCGCCCATAGCAAAGCTAACGCCGGAGCAGGCAATGTATCATTTCCTTTCGGGGTATACCGCCAA
>SLQE01000185.1 GCA_007131635.1 Bacteroidota bacterium
ACGTACGTTTCATATCATCACATCGTCCTAAACTCCAACCCCGCATCCTTCGTCTGCAATGCGGTGTTTTTTTAGTCGTTCGTTTCCGCTCAATAATCTGTCGAGGCATGCTACCCGCCCGGGTTTTCGTTTTATGATTTCGTTGATCACTGTTACAAAACCATTCCCCTCCAAAAACTTCCCCACCCCCTTGCATATTACCCTCCCTTCGTGTATAATTTATACGTACATGTTCACGCTCTAAAACTAAAGCATCTAATTTAAAAGAGAGGTTCTTATGCCCGGTTATATCCTCCTTGGAAAATATACTCCCGAGGGAGTGAAGGGAATTTCTTCCGAACGAACAAAGCAGGCCAACGAGTTGATCGAAAAACTCGGGGGAAAGTTCGATCAGATGTACGCCACGATAGGCGATTACGATCTGGTGTTTCATGTGCAGTTCCCGGATAACGCGACTGCGATTAAAGGATCGTATGAATTAAACAGATTAACCGGCGTCGATTTCCTGACCATGCCGGCCGTATCGATCGTGGAGTTTGATAAACTGATCGCGAAGTAAAGGCGGTTATACTCTATGTTCGAATTTTTACACGAGCTTTCACCTGGTTACAGAGTAATCGGGATATTGCTAATTGCGGTCGCGGGTCACTTTCTGGTGCAGGGATTACGCAGGCTTACAACCTATATATTGACACCGAAAGAAAAAGATGAAGGGCCCGTCAGGGAAGTATTTGCAAAACGGTACCCGAAGACCGCCACGATATTCGTTCTCGTTGTGAGCACCCTGACGTTTATTATCTACTTTGTTGCCGTCGGACTGATATTAGATGAGTTCAACATTTCGCTTACGGCATATTTTGCAACGGCAACGGTTATCGGACTTGCGGTCGGTTTTGGGTTGCAGGGTTTGGTGCAGGATGTCGTCATCGGCCTAACGCTTGTTTTCTCGGATATTATCGATATCAACGACGTTGTCGAAGTCTCCGGCCAGATCGGACGCGTGGAGCGGATCGGTATGCGGTTTACCGTGATTGTGAATTTTCATGGACAGAGGGTCTTTGTTCCGAATCGGAATATCGGTATGGTAAACCGGTTTCGCGGAGGGGCTATCAGGGCGTATGTCGATGTGCAGGTTCCCGAAGACACAGATGAGCAAAAAATGGAAAAAGCGCTTCAACATGTAGCCTCCGGTATGCGCGCCCAGCATAGTTCTATAATCCTGAACGAACCGGAAATATTTGGGGTACAAAGAGCCGGCTCGGACGGTTGGCGTTATGTACGCGTTAAATTCCGGCTCTGGCCCGGTCAGGGAGCTTTAATCGAAAATACATACCGGCAAAGGGTCATTCAGACAATGAAAGAGCTAACCCCGACTTTTACCGATCACATGATAACGGTGACATATCGTGTGGATTAATGGAAAACTTCTCTTCCGGGGATGGGGCAGGATAATGAAATATGAAATAGGAAATGTGAAATAGGAAATATGAAATCCTTTCATGGTTGCTATTATGCAAGATTATCCTTAATATAAAACTCTTGTAATATAGGTGTCTTTAGTCAAAGTATAACAAATACACACAAGATAGAGTGGATTGTGTGATGTCAACTATGCAAACAAATGATCCGGCTGTTAAGGCGCTGGTTGAGGAAAACTCGCGCTTAAAACGTGCAATCGAAGAGTTAACCATCCTCAACGATCTCGCCCGTTCGATAAGTGCGCTCCAAAATTCAGAAGATATAATGCAAACCATCATCCGCCGCTCTCTCCGCGCGGTGAATGCTGAACAGGGCGTCATCACGCTCGTCGATGAAAAGACCGATGATTCGATGAAGACGCTTGTCCGCACCATGGTAAGTTCCGGTGACCAGCAACCCTTCCATCTTAATCAAAACCTTCTCGGCTGGATGCACATCAATCGTAAACCTTTGCTTATTTCTAATCCACGGGAAGATACGCGGTTTCGGGGTGTAAAATGGGATGCGGCCATTTCCACACTGCTCAGTGTTCCATTAATGGCGAAATCCAAACTGATTGGTATTCTCACGGTATATAATAAAAAATCCAGCCTTGACTTTACCGACGGCGATCAACGCCTTTTAGCAATTATTGCCGCTCAATCTGCACAGATTGTCGAGAACGCGCGTTTATACGAAGAGGAAAAAGCTTTTCTGAAATTACGCCATGAGTTGGGTGTTGCCGCAACGATTCAAAATAATCTTTTGCCGGATAAAATGCCCGATGTACCGGGATATGATATTGCCGGTTCGAGCGTCGCCGCGCAGATGGTCGGCGGCGATTATTTTGACTTCATAAAAATTGATGATGCACATCTGGCGTTTTGTCTCGGCGATGTTGCCGGGAAAGGATTGAGTGCGGCGATGCTGATGGCAAATCTGCAGGCGACTCTGCGCGGCCAGGCGGTGGTCACGACATCTGCACGTGAATGTATGCAGCGATCCAATAGACTCCTGTTCCATAGTACAGGATCCGACCGGTTTGTGACATGTTTTTACGGCGTGCTCAATAACGAACGGCATGAACTTTGTTTCTGTAACGCCGGCCACGATTCACCCATATTATTTAGCTCTTCCGATACGGCGGAGCGACTCTCCTCCGATAGTCTCGTGCTCGGTATGCTGGAGGATTTCCCCTATGAAGAAAAAACTATATCATTGAATACAGGCGACGTACTGGTTCTTTATTCCGATGGTGTTACAGAGGCGATGAATATCGCCGATCAGCCATTCGGCGAGGAACGGCTCGAAGAAATTGTAGCAAAACATGTCGACGCTCCGGCAGAGGAGATAATTCTCCGTGTTACCGAAGCCGTACGCGGTCACATGGGCAATGTCGAAGCTATGGACGATATAACTATGGTAGTACTCAAACGAGTGTAAGGTTTTTACAGCCGGTCTCTGTATTAATGAACCCATCAAAATAATGTATCGGAGCATTCATCATGTACATGCGATTTGTTCGAATGAACGCTGTTGCGGATAAAGTCACGACGCTTATTAATTTTTATGATAAAGCGATCGTGCCCGTCCTGCAAAATACACAGGGGTGCAGGTATGCCTGGTTGATTCAAAATACGCGGCGTGAGAGCGAATTAATTTCTATGACGCTCTGGGATAAAATAACCGATGCCGAAGAATATGAAAAAAGCGGTCGCTTTAAACAATTATACGATAAGGTGCGGCCGTTACTTGAAGATGCATCGGAATGGAAGATACAGCTCACCGCGGATTTCACCCTCGAATATAAACCCGAATCGGATGAGCCGCAGGTAGATTCGTATAGTATTACTTATATGCAGGATGAAGAGCTACCGGAATTGAAAAAATTTACACCGATGTACATCCGTATGCTCTCTGCACGTGTCGTACCCGGTCGTTATGATGAAGTACGGGAGATATATAAAAGGGAGATAGGTCCGGGATTACAAAATATCCCGGGATGTAAATATGCATTTCTTACGCAAAATCTCCGCCAGCAGGACGAAGTATTTTCCATTACCATCTGGGAAAATAAACAAGCGGCGGATAATTACGAGCGGAGCGGTAAGTTCGACGAATATGTCGGTAAAATAAAACATCTGTTTTCGGATTTATCTCAATCGAAAATGGAATTGAAAGAACAATCTGATAAAAAGATTGTTACCAGTGATGATCCGATACTCGAGCAATACAGAGTGGTTACCGGTAAGGATTTAAACAATAAGAACGGTTGAGGGGGAACGGCCGGTGCCGGGAGTAGGTACGACCGATTATGAAAACGGGGGTATGACGCACGCGCGGTACTCTAAGTCACTATCAAACACAATATGAAGAGGTACGCTATGAAAATGCAGGTGATATATATCGCTATCATTGTTATGATATCTTTGGTTTTTTCGGGTTTCTCGGGTTTTTCTTCCCAGCAATCGCAGGTAACGGAATACAGACTTCTCATTAAAAAGATCGACAATGTATGGAGAGTGGTTCACGAAGATGATGAAACGAAAAGTGATGTGACAGTCAACAGAGGAGACAGGATCAGATGGATACCGGAGGGTTCGGATGCGTCTTTTCAGTTTGACGATGAACGGCTGGTAGGTCACAGTACAAGAATAGTGAGAGACGGACGACCGTTGGTACTGGCAATAGGAAGAGAAGCCCCAAAAGGTATTCATACCTATGCTGTTTTCATGCATGAGGATCTTCAGTTTGCAGTGGGACAGTCTCCTCCGAGATTAATTGTTAACTGATTTTATTTGTCATCTGTAATTCTTATCTATTTGTTGCTTCGATGGTTGATAAAGAGGAATTTTTTCCTGTCCGGTGACGTTAAGACAAGAACTTCATAAATATATAAATCAACGGCAGTTGAAATCTATATCATTGTGAAAGGATGAATGATTTATTGAACCGATTCGGGTAAAGCCGAATGCCGAAGGCATTGCTATGACAGGGAAAACAATTTCACATTACAAAATTCTTGAGAAATTGGGTGAAGGTGGAATGGGCGTCGTGTATAAAGCCCACGACACCTCCGAAGGAGTCCTTTGGATAAGCTCGACCGCACCATTGCGTTAAAATTCCTACCTTCCCGTCTCGGCTCCGATGAAACCGAAAAGCAACGTTTCCTCAACGAAGCCAAGGCCGCATCTACGCTCGATCATACCAACATCTGCAGTATATAATCAATATAAGAAGCGGACGATGGACCCTTGTCCATCGTTATGTCACAACACTCGGCCCGGTGCCGTATATGTCGCCCGAACAGGCGCAAGGCAGCAAGGTCGATCATCGAACGGTATCCGGGACCGGTTGATCGGTCGCAATCGGAATGATTCGGATACTGGATATATGCGGAAGATTTTGTTATTTATGAAAGAGAACAGATATCAGAGATCGGAGATCAGACGTCAGTCGCGCCGTGAAAGTCCGTGAAGTGGGGACTCATAACGATGTAAGATGATAAACACTTCATAGTAACCCTGTGGGTACATAAACCCACCCGGTAAGGATTAGTCAGCCGCCGGAAGTGAGTTTTGCATAGTCGGTAGAGATGCCGGCATGAAGCGTAAACAACGATTACTGAAGTTGTACTATTGAGCCCCGAAATTGATGATGGTGCTGAAGTCTTAGTTGTCTGACTAGCTGGGACAACACTGACATCGCGTTATTGACAAGCGATGAAAGTTCGGCCGGGGTCTAAGAATACATCAAAGGTAAAGAGGGATACACGGAAACACGGGAGAACCTAACGCTTCCTATTGAGAATTCCCGAAATAAGGGCAATCGGGTAACCAGCAGTCCTATCTACTGTCGGCAGTCTGCCGCCGACGTTGGAGCGAAGAACAAGCGCAGACACGATAGGTATCCGAGTCGAGGGGAACCGAAGACAAGGAGATGAGCGAAGGAAGTCTTAGTGTCCTCATAGTACCGATTGAAATCTGGGAAACTTGTGCCACAGGAAGCCAGAGAGTAGGAAAGGGGGACACCTGAACTATGGAACTGTGATAATGACCCACTACTGTATACCAGATATACATAGCAAACAATACCAGAGATTGTTTGTGGATAGTGTAAACGTAACGATCACAGATAGCAAATAATGGACTATCTTAGTAAGATTGGCGAATCCATAATTCGGAGGAACCGTATGCGGGAAAGCCGCTCGTACGGGTCTGTGGGGGAGCGGGGAGGCAACGAACCGCTCTACCCGGAA
>SLQE01000417.1 GCA_007131635.1 Bacteroidota bacterium
CAGGAGTAACGGATTTTGGTTAAATCATCGACGAAACAAGATTGGGATACATACTGGGCAGGAAAAGAGCGTGCAGAGGAAATATATTCGAATGAAGACAGAATAGCCCGGAACCTCGATGTTGTCGGTATACCGGCAGGTTCGATGGTTCTTGAAATCGGTGCGGGTACCGGCAGGGATAGTCTCCCCGTCGCCGAAACCGGAGCTTCGGTCTATCAGTTAGATTATTCATTCGAATCACTCCGTCTCATAAGACAAGTATCCGGCGAAGGCAATATCTATCCGGTGGGTGGCGATACATTCCGTTTACCGTTTCGCAATAATACCTTCGATGTCGTTTTTCATCAGGGGTTACTTGAACATTTTCGGAAAGATGAAGCAGATCTTATGTTACGGGAGCAATTGCGCGTATTGAAAAGCGGAGGACTGCTTCTTATCGATGTGCCCCAGCGTTATCATCCATATACAATAGTAAAACATATTCTCATTAGTTTCGGCACATGGTTCGCCGGATGGGAACGATCTTTTTCATATCCGGAGTTGAAAAAGCTTATGATGCACCATGGATTACAGCCCTTACATGCTTACGGTGAGTGGATGGTACCGAGCTTACCGTATAGAATAATCAGGGAGATCGGTAAAAAAATACAAATAGGTTTGCCGTTACAACCACCGGGTTTACCGTTTTTAAAAACTATCCGGTCAAGACTACGAAGGATATTTTTAAGAACTTCTATCCCGTTATATACGGGGATATCGATCGGAATAGTTGCACGAAAGAATTAACAGGTAAAAATATATCCAATGAAAATTCTGGTATTCAATTGGCAGGATATAAAAAATCCATTTGCAGGTGGCGCTGAAGTTCATCTGCACGAAATATTCGGCAGAATAGCGAAAAAGGGGCACACGGTTACACTTGTTAGCTCTCAATTCAGAGGCGGCGCACCGCGTGATATTATCGACGGTGTTCGTGTTTTTCGTGTCGGGACAAGAAACCTGTTCAACTTTGCCGTTCCGTTATGGTATCTGTTTTTCGGCAGCCGGTATGATGTTGTCGTCGACGATGTGAATAAAATTCCGTTCTATACTCCTCTCTATACACGCAAACCGATAATCTCGATCTTTCACCATTTATTCGGCAAAAGTATATATCTTGAAACAAATCCGGTCGCGGCAAGTTATGTTTATGCGTCAGAATGGCTGATCCCGAAGGTGTATCGGAATGTTCCCGTTGTTGCGGTCTCTGGAAGTACAAAATCGGAATTAATCGAGCATGGCATACCGGAGCAGAATATACAGGTCATTCACAATTGCGTTGATCATGAACAATACAGACCACATGGTAAAAAAAACACTCATTCATTTACAATCGGATTTTTTGGCCGCATAAAAAAATACAAAAGCATCGAACATCTTCTGGAAGCTTTCGAAAAAATTAAGAATAGAATTCCCGGAGCAAAGTTGCTTATAGTCGGAGATGGTGATTACTTAAAAACCCTCAGAAAGATCGCGTCCGATATGAAGTATGCCGACGATATAACTTTTACCGGATATGTTTCCGGTGATGAAAAAGTGGAGCATATCCATAGTATGGACGTCGTTGTAAATACTTCATCCAAAGAAGGATGGGGGCTAACGGTGATAGAGGCGAATGCATGCGGGATCCCGGTCATCGGTGCGGATGTGCCGGGTCTGCGCGATTCAATCAAACACGAGGAAACCGGATTATTATATAGATACGGCGATATAGATGCGCTTCTGGTGCAATTATTCCGTTATTACTCGGATGAACAACTCCGAAACTCCCTCACAGAAAACGCACTCAGGTGGGCGGCAGAATTCAATTGGGATGATGCGGCTGACGCATTTTTGAAAGTTTTAGAAGATAGCGTATACGACTGGAAATATCGAAATAACCCCCATTTGCAGTAAATTCCTGAAAAATTACTTAACAATTCCGTAACATTGATTTAACAATATAGTAATCAATAGCAATTGATTATGTAATCTTTCCTGTGTAACTTTTCAAGCTAATACAATATTTAGTCAGAAATCTAATTGTTTTTAATATGGAGAAATCATATATGATTAATGCCTGCAAAAAGTTAACGTTATCGGGTCTAGTATCTCTTGTTGTAGTGGTCGGGTTATTTTTTGGTTGCGGTTCCGGCGAAAAGCGAGCGGACAGAGCTCACATCCAGATCAACGGATCTGATACCGAGGTTAATCTCGTACAAAGTCTGGCAGAGTTTTATATGGACAAGAATCCCAACGCTCGTATTGCAGTCACGGGAGGCGGATCGGGAACCGGTATTGCCGCTATCATTAACGGACAAACCGATATTGCGAACTCCTCACGCTCGATGAGAGAATCGGAATTGGAACAAGCCAGGCAGCGCGGCGTGGAGCCACTACCCATTGTATTCGCAATGGACGGTCTAGCCGTTGTGACTCACGAAAATAACCCGATCAACTCTTTAACGATCGATCAGGTTGCCAGTATATACAGAGGTGAAATCCTCAACTGGGGAGAGGTGGGGGGACCCGATCAGGCTATTACTCTTTATGGACGCCAAAGTAATTCCGGAACATATGTATACTTCCGTGAACATGTCGTAAAAGGAGATTACTCCGGACGGATGAGAAATATGAATGGCACTGCACAAATAGTCGAGGCCGTGAGAAACGACGTTGCAGGAATCGGTTATGTTGGTATCGGCTATATCGCGGATCACGAAGGTACCGTTATAAGCAGAATCAATGTCGTGAACATTGCTGCCGATGAAAACTCTCCGGCAGTATCCCCGCTCGACCCTGAAAACGTTATGAGCGGCGACTATCCAATCAGCAGGCCGTTATACCAATATACAAACGGTATGCCCGAAGGCGATATGCTCGCATTTATTCGGTGGGAATTAAGTGAAGAAGGGCAGCAGGTCGTTGCTCGATCCGGATATTACCCGGTGAGTAACAACTATATGCAGCTCAATAGAGAACTTGGTATTATTGAATGAACATACGGAATATAACCGATAAATTTTTCCACTACTTTTTTCTTGTTTCCGGTGTTTCGGCTATCGGTATATTGTTTGCCATCTTTGTGATGCTTGCAATGAACGGGTTGCAAACCTTCACGGATGTCTCAATTTCTCAATTCTTTCTCAGTACACGCTGGAATCCATCGGCTTTTGGAGAACCGTCGTACGGAATTCTGTCGCTGGTTGTAAGCAGCATAATGGTCACACTCGGTGCGATGGTTATCGCGGTACCGTTAGGCATTGGTACCGCTGCCTATCTATCCGAAATCGCCCCACCATTTTTACGCGAAACATTAAAACCGGTTGTCGAGATTCTCGCGGGTATTCCGTCTGTTGTCGTCGGCTTTTTCGGTATTGTTTTTCTCGGGCCCCTCATTGCGGATGTATTCAATTTGACATCCGGATTAAACGCACTGAACGGTTCCATTTTACTTGCGATCATGGCATTGCCGACGATCGTGAGTGTTTCGGAAGATGCCATACGGTCGGTACCGAAGGATTTTAAAGAAGCATCGTACGCTCTCGGTGTGAACCGGTGGCTTACCCTGGTAAAGATAACGCTGCCTGCCGCATCGTCTGGAATTGTGGCTGCGGTGATGCTCGGTATCGGACGCGCTATCGGTGAGACGATGACAGTTCTGATGGCAACCGGGAACGCTCTCCAGATGCCCGGCAGTTTCTTTGATTCGGTTCGTACTATGACAGCAAATATAGCAATCGAACTCGGTGAAGTACCGTTTGGTACAACCCATTATTTCGGATTATTTGCGGTGGGATTGGTACTCTTTTTCATGAGTCTCGCGGTTAACCTGACTGCAGAGCATTTTACGAAAAAATATCGTAGGTACCGGACATGAAAATTAAACAGCTCCAGCAATATATCGGTTTCGGGATACTCGCTGCCTGCGCATTGTTTGTCGTAATAATTTTATTTGTTATTTTATACGACATAGCAGCCCAGGGTTTGGGGGTGATAAGTTGGTCATTTCTCACCGAAGCGCCGCGTGCCGGTATGACCGAGGGGGGTATATTACCGGCTATTATCGGTACTTTTTTCGTGACAATTATAACTGCTGCTTTCTCAGTTCCTCTCGGAGTTAGTGCGGCGATATATTTAAGTGAATATGCGCAGGAAGGGTTGTTAACACGTTGGATACGGGCCTCTATCCGGAACTTGGCCGGTGTTCCGTCGATTGTTTATGGTTTGTTCGGCGTTGCACTTTTTGTACGGGCATTGTCCTTCGGTACGTCAATTCTTTCAGCCGGATTAACGCTTGGATTGCTGACGCTTCCATGGATTATTACGACGGCGGAAGAAGCGTTTCGTACCGTACCCCGTTCATACCGTGACGGGGCACTGGCACTCGGTGCAACAAATTGGCAGACGATATGGCGAAATGTATTACCGTACGCTTTCCCCGGAATCCTTACCGGTGCTATACTTGGCATCTCGCGCGCGGCGGGAGAAACCGCTCCGATTCTCTTTACCGGAGTTGCTTTCTTTTTACCACAACTTCCGGGTTCTTTATTAGATCAATTTATGGCGCTTCCTTATCACCTGTATATAATGTCGACTCAGCATCACGCTATCGAAGCCGTACGGCCGCTTGCATACGGCACTGCATTAGTGCTGATTGTTCTTGTTTTCTTTTTAAACCTCACCGCGATTATAATCAGGTACAGGTTGCGAAAGAAGTACACACGTTAAAACAAAGGAGTAGTACGAGGAAATGATTACATCACCTAAAGTTGAAACAAAAAATTTAAATTTGTATTACACCGAGAATCAGGTCCTACATGATGTAAATATTACTATTGCAGAAAAAAAAGTAACGGCGCTTATCGGCCCGTCCGGTTGCGGTAAATCCACCTTACTAAGGTGTTTTAACCGGCTTAACGAGTTGATTGTCGGCACTCGCATTGAAGGCGAAATATTACTCGACGGAAAAAATATTTATCAGAACGGCATGGATGTAGTCGATATCAGGCGCCGGGTCGGATTGATTTTTCAGAAACCGAATCCTTTTCCAAAATCCATCTACGATAACATTGCATTTGGATTGAAAATCGGCGGTATGAAAAATAAAAGCCGTATATCCGAAATCGCCGAGAAGAGTCTCATAGATACCGGGTTATGGGAAGAAGTTAAAGACCGATTACATACATCGGCACTCGATTTATCAGGAGGTCAACAACAGCGTCTCTGCATTGCACGCGCGCTTGCAATCGAACCTGAAGTAATTTTAATGGATGAACCGACATCGGCTCTTGATCCTGCGGCAACTTTTAAAATCGAGGAACTTGTTACACAATTAAAAAATAGTTATACTATAATCATTGTGACACATAATATGCAGCAGGCAGGTCGGGTCTCGGATTTTACCGGCTTTTTATATCTCGGTAAATTGATAGAGTTCGGTAATACAAATATACTCTTTACCCGACCGAAAGAAAAACTAACTGAAAACTATATATCCGGCCGGTTCGGTTAAACGTAAGAAGGAGTATCGTCAATGCGCGAAGCATTTCAGGAACATTTAGCGGATCTCGAGCAAGACGTCTTTACTATGGGTGAAATGGTCTGTATCGCAACAAACAGAGCCATAAAAGCGATGAAGGAAAGAAATATCGAGGAAGGAAAACGTATTATTCATGATGATATATATATTAA
>SLQE01000225.1 GCA_007131635.1 Bacteroidota bacterium
CCGCATTGTGAATTACCTGCAAACGCGCGGTATAATCTACGGCACCACGGGTAAGCTCAACTGATTTTGATTCACCCACTGTAAGATTACTGCCATCGGAAGATATTGCACGGTGATAAAGGGTTACACTGTCTCCGATGTTCAATCCTGCCGAAGCAAGCAATCCGTCCACAGTTCTGAAGTCGGCCTCGAAAACAGTATCTGTACCGGTGCTTACATTCACGAGTATCGTATTGAACTCCTCATCCACTGCAAGCTGCCAGATATAGACAATTTTGTCACCATCCGGATCGATTGCTGAGCTCCATGCCGGCACAAAAGGAGTATCCGGATCGCCTTCTATTGTAAGTTCGGTTCCGTCCGGAGGAAAAGTTATTTCTGATGCCGTAGGTGCATCGTTCGGTAAGAACAGAATCTGACCCCGGATTTCACCCGGAGGAAATGCTCTTGTGTGGAGATTGACGTAGTATTCTCCTTCGAGCATATGTTCAACCTGATTATCCGTCAGGTCAAAGATGTTATCTGTGGCATTCCAGTGACCATTCAGATTATGATCATCAAGTTCAGCCGTGAGAGCTACGATAACTCCGCCGTTTGTACCAGCGCTTCCGACGTGAATATGTGACATCGTGTATTCATCGGTGAGATCGCTGAAAATACCGCTTAATTGTACTACATTCCCGGCGAGTGTAAGTGACACCGTTCCCATTCCGTCTGTTAGTACGGGTTGTACTTCATGGAGACCCGACAGATTTGCACCAAACTCCTGAACAACCGGGAATGTAACTACTGTTCCGTCTGCCAACACTGCAATCAGAGCAAATGCCTCGCCGTGATTGTTATTATCCGGTGCAAGAAATCCGGATGCAATTACCGTAACTGCCTGACCGGCAAGTCCTCTTAAATCTGCCCCGAAAGAGGCAACAATTATTTCATTTTGACTGGCCGGTGTTATGTCGATCGTATAGTATGAGGCCGGTACTGAAAGATAATCCGTGATTGCGCCGTAAGGAGCATTATTGACTAAGGCTCCGACGTTCCGTGCGAGAATATCGACGGCAGGTGCATCAGTTGCACCATGGACAGCGATAAACTGCACTTCATCCATCTCGGTCGATTCTTCGCGTGCATCGGCTTTGGCGAACAAGGTGAATGCGATATCGAAAGCATCGGGATTTGCCGCGAAAGCATCGGGATTGAGTACACCGTTGGCTATTGCAATATATGTACCGCCGTCTTCAAATGTCACGGCAAAATTCTTTAATGTATCCGCTGCGGAATCACTCCCTGCCGCTGCTACACCGATATTTAATTGGACTCCCGCAGGTACGTCAATGAAGGGTGTTGCCTCACGGAAATTAAATCCGTTCAACAAAGCTCCACCATTTACGTAGACGTCCACAGACGCCGCTGCCGGATCGGCTGCATTATGGATTACCTGGAGGCGTGCCTGCTGATCTTGTGCCTGCAGGTTCAAGCCCATTAATACTGTTATGGCAAGTAATGCCACAGTAAAAAAGTAAAACGGTCTCATATGGACTCCTTTTCAATTGGGATTGGTTTGAGATTTGTTAGTTTACGAAAAGCATCTTCAATTCTCATTAACCCGAAGAGAACTGAAAATAAAAACGTGAATTCTGCAAATATTTTAATCGATTTCATTTTATGACCCTTTCATTTAATGAATCATATAATCGTTTTGCACGATATGAGCGTTATGAGCGTTATAATAATAAGTAAAAAAATAAAAGTCAATAGGCAATGGAATAAATAGTGCAAATCGCTCATTCCTATTGTTATTAAACTTTGAATTACTTATATTAGTTCACTGATTTTCACTTTTTTTAATAATTGCCGTAAATGGCTCATTTTCAAAGAAATGCAGGAACTATACTAATGACGGGTACCATTAAATATTTCAATAGCGAAGATGCCGCTAAGGTTCTGGGGGTCAATGTCTCAACAATAAAGCGTTGGACCGAGGGGGGAGCCCTTGAATGCATCAAGACTGCCGGCGGTCATCGGAAATTCCTGATGTCACATCTTGCATCCTTCGTGGAAAAAAACAGAAAGAAGAATTCAAAAGTAAACCTCTTTACTCTCGAAAGCGAGCAGGACATTGAAATCAGTTACCGGATTTTGAAGGGTGATTATAAATACCTTGTCGAATATATTCTTGAACACTCGCTCAACTGCAACAGAGAAAAAGTTCAACAAGTATTAAACGGACTCTATCTGGGTCAATACCCGCTTCATTTTATTTATGACGTAATCATTACTCCTGTTCTACACCAGATCGGACATCTCTGGATTGAAAACAAACTTTCGATAATCCAGGAACACTTTGCATCACAGACTATCAGAGATTGTATTACGAGACTTCAGGGGATAATAAAAATGCCGCAGCAGGTCGATGTAAGAGCGTTATGTTTTGCTCCGTCGAATGAAATGCATGACATACCGCTTAAAATGGTGGATCATATACTTGAAACGCGCGGATTTGCGGTTTATAACACCGGACAAAATACACCCGTTGAGAAAATCGGTGACATCTTTGATACTATCGCCCCAAACCGGCTTTACATATCGAGCACTAATCGTATCAATATTAATGAACTGCAAAGTGAGATAAATAAGTTATATGAAATTGCGCGGGAGATACACTGCGATGTTTATGTCGGAGGAAGGTCATTCGATGAAATCGACTACAGCCATCCGGCAGTTAAGAAACGGCTCTTTACATTTGAGGAAGTGTATAAGTATTAAAAAGTACAGCTTCATAATAAGGATTTATATTACTTACTCCTGTGTATAGATCACAACTCCGTTTTTAAGGAGACGGAGTCCCTCGGCATCAAATCGCTGATTCCCGCTCGGATGATTAACCACACCGTGTTGCGAGGTCCACATCGTAGTAGAACCTCCCCCATCCAGATTAATAGCTTGTACACAATCGAGATTTATTAAAAAGTGTGCAAGTTCACGTAATGTCAGTCCTTCAGCTTTGGACGAATGTCTTCCGTCAATGGTCATAAGCAGACCGATACTATCGGCAGTCATTCCGATTGCAGTTCGCGGGTGCCTTCGTCCAGCATGATTTATCTCCCTGTCGGTTGTATATTCTTCCTTTTCAACTACAGGGAATATCTCTCCGTTCAGAATAAGCATATGTCCGCCTGCGAGCGCATGGTCGACTTCAACCCACTCGTCTAACCATTGTGTTCCTTCCCGTACGCGAAAATGCCAACTACCCTTTTCATCTATCCCTATGGCCGATCCGCCGACAAAGTACAGCTCATCCGGTTCGTCGTTGAGAAACGGAAGCACCACCACATCGATTTTTATTATCCCCGAATTTAGTATACCCGGACCGCCGTGCCCGAACCCGCCGTTGATTGCCGCCAATGCACCGCTCCGAACGGCTAAATCGGGGATGGCGAGACGCTCCTCACCGAACTGATCAGCGGTTGCAAATCGTACCTTTACATGGGATTCCTTTAAATCGATTGTGAGAATACTAATAAACTGCGGTGAGTTGAACAGGTCCTCAAAATGCCGACGCAGCAGTTCGACTCCGGGAGCAAGTCGTTCTCTGGACCAGTTCTCATCCCCGAGAACAGAATAAGAATCGGTGCCGGTTAGAAGCGGGACACAGAGAAAAATATAAAGGAAGGAAACAGCAGTGATTATTCGTTTTATCATACAATGATACCTTTTCAGGAGAGCCTGCCCGGCACCGTATTGATATCCGGGTACCGGGCAGGATGTTTAAATTTACTTCAGATACAGGTCCATCCAATCGAGGACGGTATTGTACCATAACTCGGCATTTAAGGGTTTCTGGATCCAGTGTCCCTCATCCGGGAAATACAGCATCTTCGACTCCACACCCTGCCGTTGTAACGCGGTGAACATCTGAAATCCCTCGCTCACATCGACGCGGAAATCATAATATCCATGAACAACGAGTGTCGGGGTTGTAATATTTTTTGCATAGGTGAGCGGAGACCATTTTTCATATAACTCCGGATTTTCATACGGGGTACCGCGGAATTCCCACTCCGGGAACCACAGCTCCTCAGTTGTACCGTACATGCTGAATACATTAAACAATCCGGCATGAGTTACCAGACATTTAAACCGGTCGGTTTGTGTCGCGATCCAGTTTATCATATATCCCCCGTATGAAGCACCTGCCGCGCCGATATTTTCATTATCGATAAAATCATACGTATCGATAAGATAATCCAGCCCCTTCATCAAATCGTGATATGCCTTCCCTCCCCAATCGCCGCTAATCTGATCGGTAAAATCCTGTCCGTAGCCGGTGCTGCCCCGTCGGTTCACCATCGCGACCACATAACCGCGGCTGGCAAACATCTGCGCATTCCAACGGTAATGGAACTGATCTCCCCATTGTCCCTGCGGCCCGCCATGAGCGAGATATATCAACGGATACTTTTTGTTATCGACAAATCCAGGGGGCTTGAGAAGCATTCCGTGAACACGGGTATTTTCGGCACCGTCAAACCAAAAATGCTCGATGGGATTCATTTCGAGTTGAGCGATCCGGCCTTTGTTGATGGATGTCAATTGTTTTAAATCCCCGCCATTTGCCTCCATGCTAAACAATTCCGCCGGCATATCTACCCGTTGTCTCAGGAAAATAAGTTGTTGACCGTCAGGTGTGATACGGATCGAGGTGTTATAGCCGTTATCAAGTAATTTTTCAACTGTTTTATCCTCAACGAATAATCGAAAGACCGATTTATTCCCTTTATCGTCGGCGTTGAAATAAATATAGTTTGCATCCGGCGACCAGAGATACTCACTGACACTATAATCCAGATCTGCGGTGAGATTAGTGATTTCTCCGGAACTTCTGTTATAGATTACGAGTTGATGACGGTCCGCCTCGAATCCCGGCCGCTCCATCATCAGATAAGAAATATATTTTCCGTCGGGAGAATATGCCGGTTGAAAATCATTCGCGGGATTTGTCGTTACCCGGTTCATCTCTCCGCCCTCAACCGGTACGGTAAATACATCATTGTTCGTACTGGTTGCAACCATTTCATCGGTATTGCGCAGAAAAACCATCTCTTTTCCGTCGGGCGAAAAATTGAATGTCCAATACCCTCCGAGACTGATTGGCGGTGTATCATAATCGCCGGGAGTAAGGATTCGCGGTTCTCCTCCGTTTGCAGGCAGCACATAAAGCTGATAACGGGTATCGTGTTTCCAGCTATTCCAGTGGCGATATAATAAACGATCGAATATCATGGCCTCGATCTTACTGCTTTTCTTTTCCTCTAAACGTTTTCTGTTGCAATCGTCCGTTTCGCATTCGGGATATCCCTCGGTCCAATAAGCAAAATGATTTCCGTCCGGCGACCAGAGAAGTCCGTTCACCCCGGTCGAAACATTGCTGATCTTTTTCGCTTCGCCGCCGGTTACGGATATGGTATATATTTGCGGAGAACCGTGCCGCGTCGATATAAACGCGATTGAACTGCCGTTCGGGGACCAGCGTGGGCTGTGGTTCGCACCGACGCCTGTCGTCAACTGACGGACTTCACCGCCATCAACCGGCAGGAGATATATGTTACTTCCGGAAGTATTCCGGTTCTTATCAAACTCTGTAATGACAAATGCAATCGTACTTCCGTCGGGTGATATTTGCGGATCGC
>SLQE01000231.1 GCA_007131635.1 Bacteroidota bacterium
CAGGATCGGTTCAGGAACACCGCAACGTTTCTTATATCGAAAAACTACAGGCGGGAAACGATCAATATTGAACTGTTCACCTACTATGGTATTGACGATAACGATGCATTGATACGTCCGAAAATAACGTACGATTTTGCGGATGGTTTCGAGATCCTTGCCGGTGCAAATATCTTTCTCGGAGACGGAACGGGATATTTCGGCCAGTTCAAGAAAAACGATATGGTTTATGCGAAAGTGAAGTATAATTTTTAAGGATAACAAATGAAAGTTAAGTTCGCATCGATTCTAAGTATTGCCGTCGGTTTATTCTCTTTCATATCGGGGATGACGGCACTCACCGGAATACGGGAAGTTGAATACTTCACTCTTACAACGCTTATTGTATATAATACCATTGCAGGAATGGCTGCACTTATTGGCGGAATTGGTTTGTGGAATAAGAAACAATGGGCGGTAAAACTAACCGCTACAATAGCGGGTGCTCATCTTATCGTTCTCACGTTTGTGAGTTTCGGATATATGCAAGAAGGACCTGTAGCGGTCGAGAGTCTGTATGCGATGGTCTTCAGGGTAGTTGTATGGGCGGTGATTATTGTGTTGATTGGGAATCGAAAATAGCGTTTCGATCAATGCAGACAGTTGTATTTCATAAGCTTTTACCGATATGCCGTCGACTCCCAAAATTAGTTTTTTCTTTTATCGGGTACTCCATCATAAAGCTCATCGTATTTCATATCAAGCATTTCTTTTATGGTTCCCGGTTTTTCGAACTCTTTCGGTGTTGTTGTCGGTTCTCCCCCAAGATCGATTATAATATCGGTGAGGAAGGATGCATGGCCGAGTTCGTCTTTAATTTCCTCTTCAAACATTTCACGCAGCTCGATGCCGATAACGCCGAATGATTTTCCTGCCTGATAGTTATACCGTATGACGGTTCCCAGTTCGGCTGCGAGGTCTTCATTTAGTCCTTTGATAAGCTCTCCTTTTGTTTTGTTATGGTGTGTCCGTGTAGGATTTATGCAGCTTTACATTTTTTGCACAATCCGTAAAACTGAATTACATGATCCGTTATGTTGAATGAGTGTTTTCGTGATAATGCGCTTTCGACTTTTTTGATGTACTCTATCTCTTCATCCATAAAATCATCGTAATCGATTATACGTTTACAGCCGGTACATACAAGGTGATGATGGTGGTCCGGTTTTTTCTTATTTTCTATCAGTTCAAACCGATGGCACCCGTCCCCGAAATGAAATTTGGTAACAATTCCCATACGTTCAAGCGTGATGAGATTCCGGTAAACCGTCGTCAATCCGATATTCGGATACTTTTTATGAACTCTCATGTAGATTTCTTCTGCCGAGAGGTGATCGGCGGTATTATCGAGTACATCTAATATAACCCTGCGGGGTTGCGTGAATCGTAGTCCTCTGTCGCGGAATCGCTCATGCCATTTCTGATTTGTCTTTGCCATAATCGTATTTCTTTTTAATAATGATAACCGGTAGCAATTAGTAATGTAAGAGACGCCGGATTGAATGTCAAGAAAAACTATTTGTGGTATAACCGTATTCATCGGCGGTTTTAATCATGGTTGTGTGCCTTATGACGGATGCTTTTCGCTGCCGTCGGTTCATTGAGTTCCTGAAGTTCTCCTTGTTGGAAAAGTTCAATCGCTTTTGCGGCATTCATCTTTCGGGCTAAATATATCCGTGCACCGCCCGATTTCAAACGTTCGAATGCAAAAGGACCAATATTGCCCACGACATCATTATTTCCTCCTTTTCTCATATTCTTCAGTAAAATCATCAAACAGTTTTGTTCATACCGCGTTATCGCTCCCGCAATTTCCTGAGATAATAGTTCTTTCCCTGATAGGGAATTTTAATAAGCAATCCCTTTTTGATTAAATTTTGGATTAACGACCACTTCTTACCGGACTTTTTCAGAAACGCGCGTACGGCATCCTCGCGCATCGGATGCACCGCCGTAATACTTAATATGTCACTCTCCGCATTTCCGGTGTATGCAAATTCGTTGCCTTCGTATCCAATTAACAGTTCCACCTTCGGAACGTGTTCTTCGAAAATATGATAAATTTGAGCCAATGATCGTTCATCCGGTATCTTTACGTCCGGTTCAGCCGGCGGACGGGTTGGAACGAGAATATATGCAATGCGATGCCGGAGGGATTTTATATATGTTGCAATATTTTTCGCCTGATCATCGGTATCATTAAGACCCGCTATTAACATTGTTTCCGTCATAAGTTCACCGGTGAATTCCCGTGAAAACCCGGTAATTCCCTCCAGTATATCATGCAGTTGTAACCGTGAGTGTGGTCTGTTTATTTTCCGCCACGTAGCTTCATCTGTTGTATCTATTTTCAGAGAAACCCAATCGGCCTTCGAAAGATCGTTCCGGACATCCTTCATTGAGATGAGCGATGCGTTCGTGATAACGGCGATTCTAATGCCGAATCTCCGCAGGAGCTCAATTTCACGTCCCAGATTTTTATCCAGAGTGGGTTCACCGTCCGGTACGAATGTGATATAATCAATATTTCCCCCGCCGGCATACACTGCTTCAATTTTATCGTGAACCGCTTTGTATATGGCTTCGGGAGAATAGAGGGGTGCCCGATCAATTCTCAGAAGGTCGGTGCGGCCTATCTGACAATAAACACACGAATAGGAACAGACTTTCGGCGGAATGTTATTGACGCCGAGACTCTGGCCAAGTCGCCGGGATGGTATGGGACCGAAGACAAATGATTGCATACTATTTTTTATGTTTGTATGTACTCTATATTTATTTTTCCCGATTGTTCATGATAAACCTTCTAAATTGATTTGTACTACCACCATATTGCGTCGGATGTGAACGCACCCGGTGGAAGATTCGAACGCGGCGTTTTCAAATCGGTCATCAGGATATTTTATTTGTCGATTCATATGCTTCTTCTATTGACCATCCATACCACTATGATAATACAACATACTTGTTCCGATCGGATGACCGCATATATTTGCAATAACGGTGCATTTTACTTTGAACATAAAATAGATCGGTCGTTCTGCATGAAAAAGAGTCTCATAGTTTCCCTGTCCTTTTGCGATCACGATATCGGCGTTGTGGTATATTTCTAAGAATGTATCGTGACATTCTTCTAAATCCGTGCCGGAGATAGTGCTTCCACTCTCGATAACCCTACAAAGGTTATCGATTTCCAGAAAATGTGCATCTTCCATTGTGATGTCGTTCAGGATTTCATTCGATCGGACGGCATACACGACATCCTTCGGAAGCAATTGCCGTATAAGTAATTTATCAAACAATGCCTCTTCGTAGTTGTCGGCAATGATGAGGATCGATTTCGCTTGTTCGTATTCACTCCGGAATCTATCAAACGCAGCCATATCTATAGATTCCGAAGTAATGCAATTAATTTCTTTTTCGATATCATAATCCGGATTTGCACCAAGATCTACGGTATTGCCGGCTATCGCTGCCCGTACCGCCATTTCCAGTGGATCGGTTGCAGCATCGATCATATGGGTCAGATAATTGACAAATATTATTACTTTACTCAGATTATACTCTTTTGTTCTCCGTAACGCTTTATGGACATCCGTGTATTTTCCGACGATGGATTGAAGAATCACGGAGAAGTGAGGAGCTGACTTAATATTGTTGTGTGTTAACAGACTACTCATTGTATCAAATAATACTTGCTTTTGTATTTCGGTATCGGTAATTCCCGACATCCCGGAAAATCTGAATGCCTGTCCCAATATACAGGGAATACAACCCGGTTGTAAATTCATAATCGTACTATACTGTTATGGTTATACAGGTTATCATTATCGCATGATTAAAGACTTCGATGACTGGTTTCATGTTTTTTTATTTCGTTCGGCCCGTAGTCTATTATCAGCACACCATTAAGATGATCGATTTCGTGCTGGATGACCCGTGCTATCAATCCGCTCAACTCCAGTTCGGTCTCTTTGCCTTTCTTATCCAGACCGCGGACAAAAATGATTACGTTGCGTAAAATATGTACCCTGGTCTCGGGTAGACTGAGGCAACCTTCATCCAGAATATCCATTCCATACCGGTCGATTATTTCCGGGTTTATCAGAGGAATTAAACCGTGTCCGACATCCGCAATGATTACCCTTTTCAGAATGCCGGCCTGGGGAGCGGCAAGTCCGATTCCCTCATGGGCATACATAATGCCGGCCATTCCGTTAATCAATTTCCGGACGCTGCCGCCGACGGTATCCACCGGGGATGCATGCTCACGTAAAACAATATCCGGATAAATTCTTAACCGATAAGGTTTTCTTCTTCCATTATCCATGGTTATAGAGTGCTTCTAATGTATCTATTATATTTCTCATCTCTTCAAAGGCACCGCAATAGCCGATAGCCGTTCCCTTAAGTCCCGACGAAAAGATCTCATGAGAATATCTCACACTACCAAGTATATCTATGTTGTTCTTCGTCAGGTTATTTCTTATCATTGTTTCCGTATCATCGTCCCGGATACTGTTTAATATCACCGTAGCATATTCGATCTGCATAGATGTGCATAGCTCGTAGACGCGTTTGGCAACTTCGAGAGATTCGAATACGGGGTTAACGACAATGAGGACAGCATCTACGTTTTTCTCAATGCCTCTTCCAAAATGTTCGACTCCCGCTTCAACATCGATAAGTGTTATAAAATCCCCTTCTACGATAAAATCACGGGTTATTTTTGACATCGGTCCGTCACATCCTTCATAGGCTTTCTTAATTTTTCCTACCTGAAAAAACACCAGATTGTTATCCCTGATATAGTAACAGGATGGAATTTCATCTATCTGGATGGGTTCATCGATCAATGCCCGGGATCCGTCTATTCTCGTGAGCGGTGCCGGATCGTCGACAGGGCATAACACCATTTCTCTGCCGCCGAAAAATTCAATCAGCGGAAGGGGTCGTACGGTACCACCCGTGACAAGACGTAGTAATCCCACGGGATTGGATGCATCTCCGTCTATTAATATTACAGGATATCCCTTTTTCTCAAGAACCTGTGCCATAAGGGTGACGATTGAACTTTTTCCGCTTCCTCCTTTGCCGCAGATTAGAATTCTCTTTCCAATGAGAGGTTTCATAACGGTTTTTCCTTTAATGAGGATCTCTTATAACCAGAATGATGGCTCCGTTCTCGGAGGTAAACGGTCCGTGTGTCACTCCCGCCGGGATAAGTCTGTAAGAGCCTTGCCTGTATGTTATATCGTTACTAATATAGTCCCCTTCCAGGACTATATGCTGTTCGGTTGCGGTGTGAGAGTGTGCTCCAAGCATAAAGTCACCCGGTATTTTCAGAAGGAAAGTGTGAGGTTCACCGTTTTCACGAAAAATTTTGATCATCGTACCGGTGGGGTAGCCCTTCGCTTCTTTCCATTCAATTTCTTCATTATTGATGTACATTTCTTTCATGACGCCCTCCTCTTATTGTGGTTGTTGGATTTTCCATATATGCTTATGCCATCCCATATCCCAGAACATCCATTCGTAAAGACAGGATTTTATAAATATTTCCTTAATGTGATCCAATTCTTTTTGAGGGTATCCCTGAACAGTCTCGTCCAGTATATCAAACCACCAATCGACCATGGTCTTGAA
>SLQE01000217.1 GCA_007131635.1 Bacteroidota bacterium
TAGATGCAACATGTCAGAGCATCGCAACGATATCTCAAAAAGATGCCGACGCGTACCGGACATTTATCAATGACTGGCAACCGCTGAATAGATCGGTCTTCGAAAGCTTCCTGAAACCACCCACCGGCTTAAATATCGGGAAGACATTTGTGCTCAGTCAACTTCGCAAATCGACGCATAAGAGGAACGAGCTTCTTCAGAATATTATGAAAAGTTACGGCCGTCTTATCGACGAGACTTTCGAGAGCGAACAACTGAAAGCCGCCCTCGCGTGGTGGGGAGCGCAAAGCGGTCCTCCTCCTACCGATACCGCATCGGCAGAGTTCATCGGGTGGCACTCGATGATCCACCTGAAAGGCGCAGCGCGTCCGCGCGGCGGATCGGGAGTACTGACACAGGCGTTAAAAAAATATATCGAAGCACACGGAGGAAAAGTGTATGCAAACGCCGAGGTGAAAAAGATTCTGGTATCAGGTGAAAAAGTCCGCGGAATTGAACTTTTATCGGGTGAGAAATATTCCAGCCGGGCAGTGGTTTCAAATGCACACGTAAAAGTAACATTCCTGGATTTACTGAAGGATTCAATTTCTCCATCATTCCGTTCGAGGGTGGAAAAAATCAATACCGGAAACGGTTTCGGTATGGTCATCCGTTGTGCGATGGAGAAACTACCCTTTTATTCAGTTGCCGAAGCCGAACAGAAAGAGATCCTGAACGGTTTGCAGCTTCTCTCTCCGAGTGTGCAGTACCTCAACGATTCATATGCTGATTTTCTAAAAGGATTACCCTCCGAACATCCCGCCGCAATAGGTATGACCTTCAGCGCAATCGATCCGACACTCGCACCGGAAGGCAAGCATACGCTCTTTGTATGGGGACAGTATTATCCCTACAAACTCCGCAACGGAGCTGCGTGGGATACAATCCGGGAGCGGGAAGCACGCAAACTCATCGGCGTTGTCGACCGGTTTGCTCCCGGCACAAGCGAGAACCTGATAGACTGGTATATCCAGTCCCCCGTTGATATAGAAGCAAAGCATAACATGCCGAACGCCAATGTTATGCACGTAGAAATGACGCTCGATCAGATGTTTATGTTCAGACCGCTTCCGGAACTCTCTTCATATAAGACGCCTGTAAAAGGCCTATTTCTTTCAAGTGCAAGTATGCATCCGGGCGGGGGGATATTCGGTGCAGCCGGATACAACTGCAGTTCCGTTGTCAGACGATTTTTACGAAAAAGGTTCTTTTAACACTTTGTGATATTTCGTATATTGAAGAATGTCTGAATTACTGTGTAAGAAATTTGATTTTGCGATTGCGTGGAACTGGGAATATGACAAGGATTTTGTTGATCGCATTGAGTACCTCGCGAAAGAAAACGGGATAAGCACGTATCTCATTCATCCTGAGAATGTATCCGAAGTATTTTCACTCGTAAAAGAGAACAAAATCTATTTTCGGGTATTCCTCGACCGCGCATCGGATGTGGATGAACAATATGAACCGATCGCAAAGTTATCGATGCAGTCGGAGATGCACAAAGACCCGCACCAGCGGATATCAGTCATCAATCCGCACGACCTGACGCACCGCGCCGCGGATAAGGCAACGATGCATTTAGAGTTTCTCACCAATGATATTGAAGTCCCTTACACGATCATCATTTCCCCGTTCCGGCATGAGCCGGCTCCGAAATTGACCGATGACCAACTCGGAGTCATCGGTAAACCGTTCATTATCAAACCCGCCAATACCACCGGCGGCGGTATCGGGGTCGTCCTTGATGCACAATCGCTGAACGACGTGCTCGAAGCACGAAAGCATTACATCGACGATAAATATCTGCTTCAGGAACTCATCAAACCGCTGAAGTATGGAGAGCGCAAAGCGTGGTTCCGGATATTTTATGCATTCGGCAAAGTGATCCCCTGCTGGTGGGACGATGTGACGCACATTTATGAGCCGGTCACCCCCGAAGATGAGAGAAAATACGATCTCTACGAATTGCGTGCGATTGCGAAAAAAATTTTCCGGGTGTGCCGGCTGCATTTCTTTTCAACCGAGATTGCCACCACGACGAATCACCGTTTCGTCGTCGTTGATTATGTCAACGAGATATGCGATATGCGTTTTAAATCCGCAACTCCCGACGGAGTTCCGAATGAATCTGTTGACAAGATCATCCGGGCAATGATAGATTTTGTGAAAAACGAAAAGGACAGGATGTTGCCGGTAAGCAGGGGGCGAGACTGGATTTTCCCGTAGGGATCTCAATGAGAGAACCAGTGACCTTGGCGACGGAGGCGCCACGCTCTAAGAATTGCGTAAGACCGGTGGGCGATACTGGATTTTCCCGTAGGGATCTCAATGAGAGAACCAGTGACCTTGGCGCCGGAGGCGACACGCTCTAAGAATTGCGTAAGACCGGTGGGCGATACTGGATTTGAACCAGTGACCTCACGGATGTGAACCGTGCGCTCTAACCAACTGAGCTAATCGCCCCTTGTTTTTCGATTATAAAATTAAAATACGAAGGATAAATAAAAATAGCAATTCTCGGATTGCAGACTTGCCCGGCGAGCGGGGTATACTTGTCTGCCACACTAAACAAAGCATAATTAGAGTATCTTCCTGAGCACAATCTACCACTGCCACCAACGACTTTTCGGTTCTTTCTTATCTTGTTGGTGATCAATAAGTTCTTGCAGATAAGATCGGTCGGCAATATCTATAGGTCGGTTTGTGTTTTTAGTTAGGATTAGCAATTCCGGCTTTAGAAATGGTATTTTCACACCTTGGAATTCAACAAACTCAATATGGTCTTTCGCCCGATTGTAGTCAATATCGCACGCTTTTGTCATAAGATCAACTACAAATTCATCGGCAATCCTCAGCACCTGATAAGCTACAATCTCATTTGGTTCAACATCGCGTATTGCCTGATCGGGAAGATGAAGCAGCGCTTTTTTCACTCTTTCAAAATTGTCGGGAGACGAGTCGATTAACAAATCAACGTCGTTTGTACCTCTGAAATAACCATGATGGATAACTGCAAATCCTCCAATCACGATATACAAGGCACGTGCTTCATTTAGGCGGCGGCAGAGTTCAATCAGATCGTCGAATGTCGCGCCGCGAGAAAACTCTCCACCAGCGCCTTGCGTTTCCATTGGTCAGCTTCCTTAAAAGTTCTAAACTTGTAGACTCCGCGTTTGCAAACGACATCGTGCACACGCAATCTTTTGATTGTGCGCAACCAGTCATTTGCTGCTTTCGCAGAAGTATCGAACCCCTTCCGTTTGCCCACAACTTTAATATTCAATGTCTGAGATTTACTTTGCATAGTGAATAAGATTCGGATGCCTAATAATTAAAGATAAGGAATTCCATTATTGAATTATTTAAACTGCATCGATAAAATACGAAGGATAAATAAAAATAGCAATTCTCGGATTGCAGGCTTCAATCCCGCGGCAGGAGAATCGTAAAATGAGTACCCTTACCCTCCTGTGAATCGACACTGATCGTTCCGCCGTGATCCTCAATTATCTTTTTCACGATCGCCATACCGAGGCCGGTGCCGTATTTCTTACCGTAGGTAAAGAACGGTTCAAACAAACGCGAAAGCACATCTTTGCGCATACCGACGCCTGTATCGCTAAACTCCATCTTTAATTTATTCTCCTTTTCGGTTGCGCGGATGGTAAATTGTCCTCCCTTTTTCATAGCATCTGCGGCATTACTCGCGATGTTGAAAAAAACACGGGACATTTTATCAACATCCATATCCCATTCCCCGTCATATACTATATCCATATCGATCACGATATTTCTTTCCTTGAAATCCAGGGATAAGAACCGGAACATCGTCATGACAAGCTCTTTAACATTTACTTTTCTCATTTCAAGAGTGATATCGCCTTTGCTGTAGTCGAGTATTTCCTGAACCATTTTAATCAAGCGGTCAGCCTGCGAAATCACGTTGTTTGCAATCTCTACAGCCTCTTCGTTACCGGATTGTGACTTCAGTATCTGTGTATACCCTTTAATGGTATTGATAGGAGATTTAAGATCATGGATGATCGTGTTCGCCATTCTTCCGACAACCGTAAGGCGCTCGTTCTCGACAATAGCCGAGTGCAGCCGGGCATTATCCAGCGCAATAGAGGCGTGCAGTGACAAAGCTTCAATGATAATTTCATCTTCGTTATTAAACGAACCGTCTAGCTTGTTCAATAATTGCAGTACACCGATGATCTCACCTTTTTTATTGCGCATCGGCATACACAACATATTCTTCGTTTTATATCCCGTAAGATTGTCGACTTCGGGATTAAAATGCGGATTTTTGGATGTATCCTCCGTATTGATTGTTTCCCCGGTTTCCGCAACATATCCGGCGATACCTTTCCCGAACGCCAATCGTATTTCATTCACATCCTCACCGAAGAGGAGTTTAGACCAAAGCTCTTTCTTTGCATGGTCGGCAATATACAGTGTACCGCGATCCGCGGATGTTGCCTGCAAAGCCATATCGAGTATCATCCGCAAAACGGTCTCCAGATCCAATGAACTGTTCACCGATTTTGCCGCCTCGACAAGCCACGATAGCCGGCTATGCTGGATTTGCATCTGTTGCAAATTGCTTTCGAAATGTTGCGCAACAAACTGGTTCGTGCGGCGAAGCCGCTGACTAACCTGTTCAATGATGTTTGACATCGTAATATTCTCAGTCTTTACGATGGACTTCAAACAATCGAAGGGAATCATCAATACCTCGGTATCGGTGTGCGCAACCGCATCTGCCGATCGGGGAAGTCCGTCAAGTAACTCCAGTTCACCGAAAAAATCGCCCCCCTCTCCTTCCATAATGAGGATACGGTTCCCGTCAGGAGCATATATATAAATACCCACTTTCCCATTATGAACAAGATAGAGATTTTGGTCGGTACTTCCCTGACGAAAAATATACTCACCCTCTTTATATGCATGCTTCGTGAGATAAGGTGCAATACGATGCATGTCTTCATCGTGAACATACTTAAAGATTTTATTGTTTTTCAGGAAAGCGAATTTTTCTTCGGTCATATATTACTCCCCTATAAAAAGTGAATGTGTTGTTTAGCCAACGCTATGTTTTATTCGATTCGATTTCTTCTACCTGTTCGTGAAAATACATCCGTATCTTTTCGGCCGGTTTTTGGCCAACGACTTCAATGAGCTGTTCTTCGGACGCGTGTTTCACCCCCTGCACAGATCCGAATACTTCGAGCAACATTTTTGAGCGTTTCTTCCCGATACCCTCGATCAGATCAAGCTCTGACTGTATAGTTCTTTTACTACGCACCTGACGATGATACGTAATTGCGAAACGGTGTGCCTCATCACGAATTCTCTGCAACAACCGCAACGATGCTGATGTCTTCGGCAAGGTCTGAGGATCGGATACACCAGGAATATAAATTTCTTCAAGCCTTTTTGCAAGTCCGATCACAGGTACATCCTTTATGCCCAGATCATACAATGCAGAAAGAGCACTCGACAATTGCCCTTTACCGCCGTCAATAACAATGAGATCCGGAAGCTGCTCCTGTTCGTCGAGGGCTCGTTTATATCTTCTGTATACCGCCTGTTTCATACTTGCAAAATCATCGGGATGATCCAGGCCGGTGATTTTAA
>SLQE01000444.1 GCA_007131635.1 Bacteroidota bacterium
CGCAGAAGCGGGTTCTTTGAGGTGCATACTGAGTGAGGGATTATCACTCTTCCCCCGAAGGGGTGGCTACGCCAGACTCCCTGCCTGCCGCAGGCAAGGCGCGTAGGGTGTCAGGCTGAGTGACGGATTTGACCGCAAGATTACCGGCATAACCTAAAAGTTGTCCTTTTTTTTACTCTCAAATCGGAAAAAAGCCGTTTTTCCCGTTTTCCTTCAGATTCAACATATATTAAAAAAATCTAAAAAATATCGCTCCGACTTGCATGAAAACATCAAATGGCCTATATTTTACACTTGTAGAGTTTTGAGGGAAGGCTTCTAAATAACATATCTGCGGGATCATCCCGGAGAACAATCACACAATTACTTTATATCATTTAAACGCCCATATATTATGGTCTATCGTATATCTGCTTCTAATCTTGCAGAACTGTACGGCAAAGCTGCGGATCATTATGACGCACTCCCTGCATTTGCTACCCGGATCAGCGAACTCAATTGGAAGCCGGTTTCATTCCGTGAACTATATGATCGGGGACTCGATCTTGCAACGGGTTTGATCGAGATAGGCGTCAATGCCAGAGATCATGTCGGACACTTCGGTGACAACCGCTTCGAATGGATATTAGCCGATTACGGCGTTCAGCTCTGCGGTGCCGCTGACGTTCCGCGCGGACGCGACGTAACCGACGCCGAACTGGTGTATATCATTAATCACGCAAACATCGAGGTGACGTTCGTTGAAACGGAACTTCTTCAGGAGAGAATTCTTTTTCTCCGCGACAAACTTCCGAATTTAAGGGAGATAATACTACTTGACCCCTCGGGTAAAACGGAGCCGGGCGTCCGCTCTCTTAGCGAAGTCGTTGAACTTGGAGCCCGACTGCGATCACACGGTGACCGAAGAGCCGAAGAGCGGATAAAGGACATCAAACCCGACGATCTTTTCACGCTCATCTACACCTCCGGCACAACGGGTCAGCCCAAAGGTGTCATGTTGACGCACGCGAACATGATATCGCAGGTAGAATCGATTTCGAGTAAACATTTCTGTGCCGATCGAGTGCTGTCCATCCTCCCGATCTGGCATATCTTCGAGCGGGTATTCGAGATGTACACGATCAGTTTCGGTGCGTGTACATATTACTCGAGCATACGAACGCTTGCCGAGGATATGAAGAACGTCGAACCGACGTTTATGGGATCCGCACCGAGATTATGGGAAAAACTTCACGACAGAATTTTAAAAAGCATACGCGAATCGCATCCTATGCGGCGTCTGCTTTTCCGCATCGCTTACTTTCTCGCCCGGCAATATAAAGATTCTGTGTATTTTATGAAGGGCAAAAAACTGAAAATGAAGCCGGAAGCAGAATGGAAACGAACACTTCTTATGCCGCTCCACGCTCTGCGCTGGCTGCTGGTAATTCCCTGGTACGGATTTTTCAACGCCGCAGTACTGGAGCGTATCCGTGTGGGTGCGGGCGGCTCGCTTATGGCAACCGTCTCCGGCGGCGGAGCCCTGCCTATTGAGATAGACAAGTTCTTCAATTACGTGGGGATACCGGTGCTCGAAGGGTACGGTATGACCGAAACATCCCCGGTGCTTGCCGTTCGGAAAATCGACGACCTGGTCATGGGTACGGTCGGACCTCCGATCCCCGGAACCGAGATCCGCATCGTCGATATCGAAACGGGAGAGATTCAATACCCAAACGACAACTATCCATTTCAGGGTCGCGGCAGACGGGGTGAGATATGGGCGCGAGGTCCTCAGGTAATGAAAGGGTATTATCGCCAGCCGGAACTGACCGAACAAACCATTCAGGACGGATGGATGCGTACCGGCGACCTCGGTATGATAACACACAACGATTGTTTAAAAATACTCGGCCGCTGTAAATCAACCATCGTGCTCTCAAGCGGCGAAAACGTCGAACCCGAACCGATCGAAATGCGGCTACAGCAAAATCCCTATATCGATTACGTTATGGTCGTCGGACAGGACCAGAGATCTCTCGGAGCACTAATCGTGCCGGTACTCGATGAGTTCCGCCGGGCCGGATTCAAAGCCGATTCTCTTGACGACCTTGCTGCGAATCCCAAAGCACAGGATCTGATACGTAAAGTGATAAGAGACACGATTTCTTCATCGAACGGTTTCAGAAGATTTGAACAGATAAAGGATTTCCGCTTGCTTCCGGTAAGCTTTCAGGTGGGAGATGAACTGACCAACTTATTCAAACTCAAGCGTCACGTCATCGAACGGAAGTACGCCGGTATGATCGGAGCAATTTACAACATGGAACCCGTGACTGTGGAATAACACTATGGAATTCAACACACAACTTCTTTATGCAAGCGATCAGGCACTGCTCGCGTTAATGATATTCGTGATCATGCTGGGCATGGGCGCAAGTCTCACCATCGACGATTTCCGTGCGGTAGCAAGACGTCCGCGCGGAGTACTGATCGGATTTATGTCGCAATTCGGACTGATGCCGCTTGTCGCTTTCACACTTGCCATCGTGCTGAACCTTCCTCCCGCATTCGCGATAGCGCTCATCCTGATCGGATGTCTGCCGGGCGGAACAACTTCGAATATGTTCACCTATTTCGCGAAGGGCTCGGTCGCGCTCAGTATCTCGATGACAACGGCATCGACGATCATGGCGATCTTCATGATGCCGATTCTTCTTAATCTTTATACAGCCGAGTTTACGCAGCAGATCAGTGCGGAGATGAGGGCAGCGGGTGCCGATACAGATTTCGTCATTCCCACTGCGAATATTATTACATCGCTGCTGCTTGTTCTCATTCCGGTTGCAATGGGGATGTTCATACGCCGGAAATGGCGCGACTGGGCAAAAACAGCCGAAGATACAGCCGGGTTTATGGCTATTATCGTCATCCTCTATCTGCTGGGAACGGCATTTATCAGGCATGGCGGATTGTTTCTGCAAACACCGATCACGATATATATCGGGGCAATTTCCGTCGGACTTATCGGTTTTCTGTTCGGTTACTGGTTTTCCCGTTTTTGGAGTGTACCGCCTATTTTCCAGCGCGCGATCTCTCTTGAAACAGGAATTCAAAACGGACCCCTCGCGTTCGCGGTTATTCTTTTAAGCTTCACGGAACCGATTCAGAGCCAGATGGTATGGCTGGCAATTCTATACTCGACGTTCATAGTCATCACCTCTTCCTTCATAACGCTTTATTTCCGGAGGAAAGGGAGATTCGACTACGAGGTATACCGGAATACCGTTATTCACAACCGGCTCTTCGGTGAAAAGTATGTTACACACTACCCGGCCGGATTTTTGCCGAAACGCATCGCGCACGATCCGAGTCAGGGATCTTCCCCGAGTCAGGTACGTAAGGTTGAGACGGTATAGAGAAGAGGGAGACTGTGTGAATAGTAGTTATTCGGAGGAAAAAGACCCCCCTATAATCCCCCCTTTCCAAGGGGGGATGCTCTCACACTCGCACTCTTTGCTCAAGGAATCAAGTGTATTCGAGTCACTACCGACTATGAAACCCATAGATTGGCCGTTTGGATGAAAGCAAAAAAGAATCATGCTTTTCTGTCACCTTGAGTTAATTATTATTCCGACTCGTCGGAATAATCTATCAAAATAATGACACAATAGTGCGTAGGGTGTCAGGCTGAGTGATGGATTGTCACACTTCGACTCCCTGCCTGCCGCAGGCACGGCGCTCAGTGTGACAATCTTCAATATTAATGACACAATTCAACAGCGTGCGGGCTGTCATCCCGAGTATGGTATTATTCCGACAAGTCGGAATAATCTATCAAAATAATGACACAATCCGATAGCGCGTAGGGTGTCAGGCTGAGCGGAGTCGAAGCCTGCAAGCGATGGCGTCTGAGCTTTCATGTCATTGGCAGCGGAGTCGAGGGATGATAGCGAGGGTATATGTGTCATTGGCAGCGGAGTCGAAAAGTGAAAACAGAGTAAATTGCCAGTCTTCCCCCTAAGGGGTGGCTACGCCAGACGGAGTTTACCCCGCATCAGCGGGGCTCAGACTGACAATTTCTAGTTTTCACACAGTCTCGACACCTTTGGTGGTGATCTCTGTGAGCCCCCCTACAATATACTACTTTTTTCTCCGATGGGTTTGCCACATTTTTATGAACTCCTCGGGAGTTGATACCGTAATCGCACCCGGTTTGTAATCCTTAACATTTCTTGTTAAGATAATCTTGATCCCGTTGTTCACAGCCGTATAGTATTGTATTGCATCTTCAAAGACGTTGAAATCTGAATTCAAAGATTGTTCGACGATTTTACTATCAATTGGTAATATATGCACAATTGCTTTCAGTTTCCGTAAACTTTGAAGTGCAAAATTATTGGATGTATATTTTTTTAAAATATAATGGGTGTTTGCAAATATAAGAGGAGAAGTATACGCGTCGATGATTTCACGATCTATGAGCGTAAAAAGTTGCGCGGCATATCGATAATGAGGTTCCCTTTGAGAAAACAGGTCCAGTACAATATCCGAATCAATAAACACTTTCAGATTCAACCGTATTTCTCCATAAGATGTTTTTTGTATTCTTTTCCCGGATCCAATTTCTCATCTATTTTGAGAATTCCCGAAAGCTCTCTGACAGCGGGCGATATATCGATTTCGCCGGCTAACTCTCTTTCGGAAATAAGGTTGAAATAGTTCTCTACCAATGCCGACAGGCTTTGATTGTGTTTCCTTGCATAACGCTTTGCATTCTCGATGGTTTTTTTATTCAACTTGAGTGTTAGTTTGGAATTCATAAATGGTTCAATTCCTTCAGTAGTGTAATTTTTGTACGTACTAATATTTTATAATAATACGTACTTTATATAAAAAAATCAAGATCAAATCTTCAATAATACACAAGGTTCTTTCTCACGATGCTCACGAAGGACACCACCAAAGGTGTCGAGACTGTGTGATAAATCGAAATTGTCAGTCTGAGCGGAGTCTGGCAGAGCCACCCCTTTGGGGGAAGTGTGACAATCCCTCACTCAGCCTGACACCCTACGCGCTGTTGCATTTTGTCATTGTTACTATAAATTTTCTTGTGTTCTTTGTGGTTTCCCTATTGTTTTCGTAACTTATACACGTTCCGATTCAGGTACGGAATGTTGAAAACGGAGTGAATGCCGTCTAAATAATCCCCCCAACCGGTTCGATTTGATGAACCTTGACAAAATATTAATTGTTTTAATAACTTGTGGTAAACTGGGTTCTTTTATAATTATTTCCTGTTATAAATTCCGAACTTTTACTGACACACTGTTTCAACGACATGGATGCACTTTGTACACCGAGCAGTCATTTGCAACGTGCACGCTTTCCGATCGTTTAAAAACAAAAATATAATAAAAATGTAAGGCACACAGATATTATGCATTATCCCAAATTATGCCGGAGTTTACGGCGTACTTTTATTCTCGCAGCTGTTATTCTTGTAACCGGTGTCGGGACACTACACGCAAATATACCCGATACACTATCGATATCGGTAGACGAAGCCATCGAGATCGGTATGGTCAACAGCTATTTACTGCGTCAGGGACTTCTGGATCTGAGCACTGCCGATTCACAGGTTCGTGAAGCATGGGGACAGGTGTATCCGCAATTTAACGTGAGCGCCA
>SLQE01000199.1 GCA_007131635.1 Bacteroidota bacterium
GGCAGCGGTTACATTCGTTTTGAAACTGCCGACGCTCTGTTTGAAGAGCGGTTACAAAACGAACAATTATCCGCCCGGTTTGTTTTGTCCGATGTATCCCGCAGTTTGAAGCACTCCAGAGTGAATATCGATCTCCGGGATATTGAGCTGAAGCCGGCCGGAACGACGACTTACTCGTTTTTCAGGGATTTCATACCCCGATTTTTATCGAGTTCTTCTATTGTGGTACGGGGAGTGACGCAGGAAGAATCACCCGATTATACAACAATGTTTACTATACTTGGTTTTCCGCTTACATCGGTTACCGTACCCCTCTGGTTGGCGGGTGAAGATACCTTTCCCGGTATATTAAAAGCGAACGGGGACGGAACGGCACCGCTATCCGATGCTTCGCTCCGGTTGAAGGAGCTTTGCTTTCCGATCCTCCGCGGCAGCGGTCGGGATTATATCAACCTGAATGCCTTGCAAAACCTCGACAATACCGGCACTCTCCAGCTCCTGCCGCAACTGGAAGATGAGATATTTTTATATGAAGAGGAGTTTTTTGCATCGATGATACGGGACGGAATCGATAAGACAAAGATTGAGGATTTTTACAATGATGTTGAAGAAATGGTGAGGGAGTTCTACGAAGCGAACTTCGGAGTATCATTGTAAGGAAATTTTGGAATGCGTAAGCTTTGGAACGCGGGAGCTTGCTCCCGCTTTAGTATTCAGAAAGTGAAATCCGACTCTATAACTCACTGTGTCTGTTCTCTGTATTCTGAATACTTTCTACCATACCCCCCGAAGATCCTCACGGCGTATGGTGTTGCTGGTTTCTAGTTCCTGGTTGCTGGTTGAACACAAATTTATGTTATAATAGAATTCAATCCCGCTCATATTGTGATATTTTTGCTATTTAGTACGGAATTAGTTATTATTTAACTGATTTAGCAATTAATAGCAAATACGCTTAGATTCTTACTTGCAAAATCCTACAATATTAGGTAAATATATACTAATTATGCTGCGAAAAGCAAAATATAAATCGAACAATGTTGAGGAATTTCTGGAGAAAAATCCGGTATTTACACTGCGTGAATTAATGCATTACATAGAACAAGGTAGCTCCGGAAACAAGGCACCCCAGGCAGCCTACAATTTTATAAAGAATCGCAGGCGGGCGGGCCGCCTTGGCGTTGTCAAGGAGGGAGTTTATTATGTTATCCGGCCGGGTGCTACAGCGAGAACAATGGCGGTAGATGAATTCCTTATAACCTCTAAACTTGCCCCCGAAGCAATATTAGCTTATCATACTGCACTCGATGTACTCGGTTTCGGTCACAGTCTATTTAGCAGTTATTATTATTTTTCAAAAACATACCGAAGGCCGGTCCGATTCCGGAATAGCGTCTTCCGTTGTGTTACTTTCCCTTTGGCTCTTTCGAATGTGAATAAGGAATATTTCGGCACAGAAAAGATTGAGCGCCTCGGGGTGTATATTGTAACGACCGGAAAAGAGCGGACACTGGTAGAGGGACTCGAACAACCTGGATACTGTGGTGGTTTTGAAGAGTTGTACCGGTCGCTTGAGAAAATGCCCTATTTACAATTCGATATCCTGCAGGAGTACCTCGAACTTCGTAAGCGCAAAAAGCTTTACGCTATTGTCGGTTTCTTCTTGGAACAACATCGTGAGGAGTACCATGTTGAAGACAAACTTCTTCAGGAGCTTGAGCATAACAAACCGTCCACACCCGTGTATTGGGACAGGTCGGATAAAGGGGGACCATTCATCAAGCGCTGGAATCTAATTCTGCCAAAGACCCTCGCGGGAAGGAATTGGGAGGAATTTTGATGTTCTCTAAGGAATATATTCAAAAATTATCAGTCAAAACGGGTTTTCCCGTTGAAAGTTTGCAGAAACAAATGACTCTATTGGATATACTTCGCGAAATCGGGAGACACCCATATTTGAAAAATAAGTTCGCCTTAAAAGGCGGAACCGCGATTAACCTCTTCTGGTTTCAGTTGCCCCGCCTTTCAGTTGACATAGACCTTAACTACACTGGAAGTAATGAACGGGAAACTATGCTGTTGGATCGTCCGATGATCGAAGAATCACTCAGAAAACTTATTGAATCCCGCGGTATTTCTGTTATGCACGCTCCGGCCGACGAACATGCCGGAGCAAAATGGCGCCTCCGGGCTCCGAGCAGTTTCGGTGGATTCTTTACATTGGAACTTGATCTTAATTATATTATGCGGATACCGGTGTACGGAGTATATTTGAAGCAGACATACCCTTTGGATGAACACTACACTTTTAATTTTGCTTCGGTTTCTTTCGAAGAATTGTTAGGTGGAAAGATAAAGGCTCTGATGGAGAGATTTGCGGCAAGAGATCTATTCGATGTTTTTATGTTATCTAATACAAAAATAAAATACGACTTTGTAAAATTGAAAGCTGTTACGATTTTATTCGGAGTAACCAGTAATCGGGACTGGCGCGATCAGGATTTACAAATCATTGATAAGATAGATCAGAGAATGATGAATGAAGAATTGAGACCGCTCTTAAGGCAAGATCATGAACTCGATACAGATACTATGAAATCGGAAACAAAAAATTTTCTCAGCCGTATTTTTACCTATGAAGAAAACGAGATAAACTTTCTGATCGATTTTCTCGATCAGGGCAATTATAAACCGGAGTTGCTTTTCGGTCAAACAGAACAAGCCCGTATACTAAAATACCATCCGGCTGTTCAGTGGAAACTTCAAAACTTGCGAAGATTTCGAGGATTGGATAAGGAATAGACGGAATTGGATGCACAGCAGTAAGGGTGCGAATTCGTAACACCAAAGTAATTTTCAGATGGCGCCCTTTCAGGGCTAAATAAATGCTATTTTGTCTTCTACACAGGGCTTCACCCTGTGCTATTGATTCCGCTCCTTCGGAGCTTGGTAAATAATCAACGTCAAGCTAATCTAAAACCCCCGAAGAAAGCTTAAAAATTTCTGATAATAAATATTGGGATGCCCCTTCCGCCATATGTTTACGGGTCTTTAGAATGCGAAAACATCTTTTCCAGGACCACTCACGGGAGTATTTGTAACCCCGCTCGCTGAGCGGGGCAATCATGTCGGTTTGTAAATAATCATTGTTTTGCACCATAACCCCCGACACCGCACGAATTTTGGAACGCGGGAGCTTGCTCCCGCTTTAGTATTCAGAAGGTGAAATCCGACTCTATAGCGTATCGTGTCTCTCATTCGTATATCAAGTACTTTCTACAATACCCCATCACAGGAGTACCCTGTAACCTCGCACGCCGGGCGCGGGCAATTATGTCGGTTTGTTGCTACAATCTAAGCCCTGAAAGGGCTATGAGCAATAGCGCAGGGTGTAGCCCTGCGGAAATAACCGTGAGCTCACGGAACGCAAGCCCTGAAGGGGCGAAATCGTAATAAATGTCGCGAAGTGTCCGTACAGCAATATGTTTACGGTATTGACAATGTATGTGTAATGTCATATTTTGAGGTATGCTAAGGTGGGATGAGAAAAAAAATATTGAACTTCAACGGATAAGGAATATTTCGTTTGAGGAGATAACCGATATAATAGTCCGAGGTGAGTATATTGAGATTTTAGAACATCCCACACGCGAAAATCAACAGATTTTTATTGTTTCGATTCATAATTATACTTGGGCTGTTCCGTTTGTGTTAGAAGATGATAACACCATATTTCTAAAGACTGCATACCCGAGCCGGAAAATGCACAAAAAATACGGGAAGAGTGATGAAAAAAAATAAACTTGATAAATTTGAAAGAGATATCGAAAGCCGGATTACCGACTATGTACCAGTCGCAGGTAAAAAACGGAAGGAAATTGAAGACATCCTCGCGAAAAGCAGGAAGACAAAAAACATTAATATCCGTATACGTGAGAAAGATCTCGAGAAGTTGAGAGAAAAATCTGCACAAGAGGGATTGCCATACCAGACGCTCATTGCACAGGTCTTGCACAAATATATCAATAATCGTCTCATTGATGAGAAGGACATCCTGAAAGCAATCGAACTTTTAAGAAAAGTTGAAACATCCGGGGGTAAATAAAAACTTTTACTTATCCGTATTCTCCCACTCTCTCCTCAATATTCCCATAACATAAAAATCGCAATATCTGCCTTCGTGGTACATTGCCTCGCGAAGCGTTCCCTCTATCGTAAATCCCGTTTTCTGATAGACGTGAACGGCTGCTTCATTCTCCGCTGCCACGTGGAGTTGGATGCGGTTCAGGTTGAGTGTGTCGAACGCGTATGCAAGCATAAGCGCGGTGGTTTCTCTTCCGTATCCTTTATTCCAATTGATCTTATCCGCTATGCCGATATAAAATATTGCCATACGTCCGACCCAGTCGATCCGTACCAGCGCCGTTTGTCCGATCGGTTCATTGTCATCGTTCCGGCAAATCGTGAAGTGGATGGATGTGTGGCTGTTGATCAATGTGTTGATCTTCTCACGCTGCTGCTCGTGCGTCGTCGGAAATGCATAGAACAATGTCTGCCGGGGATCGGGATGGTTTTCTATGCGTGCTATCATTTCCTCATCGCCGGGTTTATACGCGCGGAGATAGATCTTTTCGCCTATCATAAACACCGGAGCGTGAGCTTCTTTACTCTGCATCCTGCACCTCTTCCAGGAACGCCACCGCCCGCCGGAGGTGCGGTATGACTATAGATCCGCCGACGATCAATGCGACCGAGAACGTTTCGAAAAATTCCTCGTTCGTTGTACCGGTCTTTTTTGCCTGCAGGATGTGATATGAAATGCAGTCGTCGCACCGCAGCACCATTGAGGCGACAAGTCCGAGCAGTTCTTTTGTCTTTCTGTCCAGCGCTCCGTCTTCGTATGCTTTCGAATCCAAAGCGAAAAATCGTTTTATTTCGAGGTTTCCCTGTTCCAGAATCTTTTCGTTCATCTTTTGACGGAATGCAGTGAAGTCATCCAGTTTACTCATACAATAACTCCTTTCGTGTTCATGTTTAATACGGTATGGTAGTGTATATAAATAAAAAAGCGGTGTGAGTCAAATTACTAAGCGAATTTCTTGATTTACTCACTTTGTTTGAACTGACTTCGGTTAGCCTTGCTCACACTAATGCTCCCGCAGATGCTTTCAGAAACAAGCTTCCAGTCAAACCCTGAAACGGAGACATCAATAGTATTTTTGTGGTACAAGTATAATTGTTTTTCACACCCAACTAAATATTATAATCGTTTTTCAGGATTTTTAATTGTATGTCAGAAAGCGGAGAGAGAGAGAAATCTGTTAGATTATCTTTCGGATGATTAATTAACCGGAATGGAGTAAGCCGTATCGGATGAGATTAACCGGTACAAGTAATTATTGCAACATCGGAAATTATTTAATCAAAATAAAAAAACCCTTGCAAGTAAAATTCTTACAAGGGTTTCAGTGTCCCCTACGGGAGTCGAACCCGTGTTGCAGGAATGAAAATCCTGAGTCCTAGGCCACTAGACGAAGGGGACTTTTATAATTACGAGTTACGAATTTGGAATTACGAATTGTACCCCAA
>SLQE01000325.1 GCA_007131635.1 Bacteroidota bacterium
CTCTCACTTTTTCCTCATATCCTATAAATATATGACTATACCGCGGCAACCGTGTTCCTCCGGCGAAGCTCGCGTGCAACCTGCCGGCAATCGAAAATCTTTCCGATAAGGGAACATACTGACGGAAATCAGTCAGGGTTCGAAAATGATCGACATCACTGATACCCATGCCCGACTTTGAGAAAGACGCACGTACATACGTGCCGTACATAGGATACTCGGTAATATCGCGCGTATCATATCTGAATTGCAGAGAACCAAAGAAGAACGAATCGGATCCGTCGGGAGATTTTGTGTGTCCCGGTATATTGCTGGAAAGGCTTATTGCCCTGTAACCGAGCGTGAAGGATACGGTGGTAAAAAGTGATAAACGTACACCCGGTGTTATGTTAAACAGGTACCATGTCTCTTTGAAATCCTGCCGTTCCTGTTCATAGACAACGCTGCGGTTTTTTGTATTGGTGTATGTGAATTGTGTTTCGAAGAAAAGCGATCTTTTCCCGAAGAGAGCAGGGCTGCTATACATTGCCGTAAACCATGGATCGTAACCGAGGGCAAAGGCTCCCAATACTTTTTCATTGCGGCCACGGAAATTATTATGAACAACACCCAATCCATAGTAGAACTTTTTCCAATCTCTGTCTTTTATTCCGAGTACCGGCACCGGGAATATATACCAGCGTTCGTGGACATCCACAAATATTGTCGCGCTGCCTTCCAGGATTGCGTGGAAGATTTCAACCCGGTTAAATAATCCCAGGCTATATATCCGGTCCCGCTCATACGAAAGAAGCTCGGCATGGAATCTCCCACCGACGCGGTGCTGCATCTCACGGAGTATGACGTCGGCATCGGTTGTCTTGTTGCCGGAGACAACAATCTTTTCTACAAAGACTCCGTCGACTGAGGCAAACAGCACAAACGGTGACAATGCAAGCATTATTGCAACCAGTATATAATATCGTGCGCACATACCATTCCAAAAAAACAGCCCCAGGTTCTCATTGCTGAGTGGGGCTGACAGATTCGTTTTTAATTTAGATTTACAATATCAGGATTCTTCATACAATAGTCAAGATGCGTCCGCATCCCGGCTACTCTTTATAGCACAGATTTATCTCTTTTGCCGCCCGCACATCATCAAGACGTTTCACCGGCGTGGTATGCGGTGCCTGTAACACCAAATCCTGATCCGACTTCACTTCTTCATTAATTTTGATCAATGCATCTGCAAAAGCATCGAGTGTCTCTTTTGTCTCCGTTTCCGTCGGTTCGATCATGAGTGCCTCTTTTACAATCAGAGGGAAATAAACTGTCGGAGAATGGAATCCGTAATCGAGTAATCGCTTTGCTATATCCATTGCACGGACTCCCATCGCTTTCTGCCGCGAAGCCGATAATACGAACTCATGCATAACCGGTGCATCATACTTCAATTCATAATGATCACGCAATCTGGCTAACAGGTAATTCGCATTAATTATGGCATTCTCGCTGATACCGCGTAATCCTTCGGGGCCGTGCATACGCATATAGGTATATGCCCGTACCAACATACCGAAATTACCGAAGAATGCGTGTACTTTCCCTATTGAGTCGGGATAATCATAATCGAGCCGGTACCGACCGTCGGCTTTTATAACACGTGGAACCGGCAAGAACGGTTCAAGGCGTTCACTTACCGCTACCGGTCCCGAACCCGGACCGCCGCCGCCGTGCGGCGTCGAAAAAGTTTTATGCAGATTAATATGAACGCAATCGAATCCCATATCACCGGGCCTCGATATGCCGAGGAGAGCGTTGAGGTTCGCGCCGTCCATATAGAGAAGGGCGCCCACATCCCGCATCATTTTTTCTATCTGAATAATCTGACTCTCAAATATACCGAGTGTATTCGGATTCGTGAGCATAATTCCGGCGACATCTTCGTCAACAACTCTGCCGAGGTCTTCAAGGTCAACCGTCCCGCTTTCGTTGGATTTTACGTTCACCGATTCATAACCCGCGAGGGTAACGCTCGCAGGATTGGTACCGTGTGCCGAATCGGGAACGATGATCTTTTTGCGCGGATTCCCCTGTTTATCATGATACGCACGTATCATCAGGAGTCCGGTTAATTCTCCCTGTGCGCCGGCGGCAGGTTGTAAGCTCGCGGCTTTCAGGCCGGATATCTCGGTAAGCATTCCGGCGAGTTCATACATAAGTTCAAGCGCGCCCTGTGAATGCTGTTCGGGTGTATGCGGATGGGTATTGCGGAACCCGGGCATCGACGATGTGACTTCATTGACTTTCGGGTTATATTTCATCGTACACGAACCGAGCGGATAGAAACCCTTGTCGATATGATGGTTCTTTGTCGATATATTGACATAATGACGGACGACCTGGTTCTCACTCGTTTCAGGTAAGTTTGCCGGAACCTTTCTGAGAAATTTTTCCGGTATCAACTCTGTGACATCTTTCGGCGGTACGTCATTTGGCGGCAGCGTATATCCTTTGCGACCGGGTTTGCTGATTTCAAATATTAATTTATCATACTTAGGTATAGTCATAGCGTCTCTCATTTTGCATTCGTTCGTTTTTATGTTTTTCGCGGTGCATCCGGAGCCGGTTTGACGAACCGCGCATAGGCCACACCGGCGGCTTTTTGTTCCGCTTCTTTCTTACTCTTTCCGATCCCCGTTCCGTATGAGACTTTTTCGATCTTTACTTCCACCGTAAACACCTGGTCGTGATCGGGGCCTTCCTTTTTAATAACTTCATATCGCGGTGTACCGAGTCCCATTCCCTGGGTATATTCAATCAATAAGCTTTTATAATTGTCATCAACCAGCAATTCGATTTCTTTATTTTCCAACGCTTCATACAGATGTTTCCGGACAAATTCTACAACGACATCATATCCCTGATCGATATACATCGCGGCAATAATTGCCTCATAGGCATCTGCAACAAGTGAATGATACCCCTGTTCGATCGACTGACGTGCACTCGGACTCAGATAAATAAAATCGAGTAAATCAATCTGGTCGGCAAAATATGCGAGTGCATTCTTGTTAATAAGACGTGACCGTAACTTTGTCAGGTGCCCCTCATCCGAATGAGGGAATTTTTCGTAGAGATACTCGGATACAACCATACTGAGGATTGCATCTCCGAAAAACTCGAGACGCTCATTGGATTTATGCCCGTTGACCGTCTTCCCATTTGCTACGTATGACCGATGAAGTAAAGCCTGAACATAGACAGACGGGTCGTTGATGGTCACGCCTAAATTCTTTGAAAGTCTTGTAACATCAACTTTGAGATCTTCGATACGAATACGATCGTCACGTCGTATGAATTCCCGTACAACATTCCATATTTGTTTTAAGAACAACATTGGTACAGAGTAATTTTTCCGAGCTATTTTTCACGTACCGAGCCATAGAGGATCGATGTGTTATGTCCTCCAAACCCGAATGCATTGCTGATCGCATACCGGACATCACGTTCCACCGGTTTGTTTGGCACATAATTCAAATCGCAATCGGGATCGGGTGTTTCATAATTGATAGTGGGAGGAACAATACCTTTCGAGATAGAAAGTATGGTTGCGATGCTTTCAACGGCTCCGGCCGCACCGAGTAGATGACCGATCATCGACTTCGTCGAACTTACTAATAATGTATAGGCATGATCCCCGAACACGGTTTTTATCGCTTGGGATTCTGATCTATCGTTGTAAGGAGTCGATGTACCGTGTGCATTAATATAATCTACTTCATCCGGGCGGATACCTGCTTCCCGGATACACAGTCGCATCGAGCGGACCGCTCCTTCGCCGCCCGGGGCGGGTGCAGTAATATGATATGCATCTGCCGTAAGGCCGATGCCGAGTACCTCAGCGTAGATAGGTGCATTCCGGTTACGTGCATGCTCGTATTCTTCGAGCACTAACGTACCGGCTCCCTCGCCGATCACAAATCCGTCGCGGTTTGCATCGAACGGACGGCTTGCTTTTTCGGGTTGATCGTTCCTTGTTGAGAGTGCCCGCATTGCACAGAACCCGCCCAGTCCCATCGGACAGATAGCAGATTCCGTTCCTCCGGTAACTATGATATCCGCGCTTCCGCGCTGAATGAGCATAAAGGAATCGGCTATCGAATGAGCTGAGGTTGCACATGCAGATGTCGTGGCGTAGTTAGGTCCTTTATATCCGTATCGTATGGATAACGTCCCGGCGGCGATATCGGGTATCATCATAGGGACAAAAAACGGACCGATAGTTCTTGGCCCCCCTTTAAAGAATGCTTCCGATTGGTGATGATATGTCCACATACCGCCGATACCCGACCCATAGACTACACCGACACGGGTCGGGTCGACATTTCCATTCACCAACTGTGCATCATTCAATGCCATATCGGAAGCGGCAACGGCGAATTGTGTAAAAACATCCATTCGCCGGGCAGCTTTCTTGTCCATGTAGTTATGCGGATCGAAATTTTTCACTTCGCCCGCAATTCTGGACGTATATTCCGTGGTGTCAAAATATGAAATAGGTGCCACCCCGCTCTTCCCCTCCGTCATTGAATTCCAGAATTCACCGACAGAAAGACCGATGGGAGTTACCGCACCTAATCCGGTAACAACAACACGTCGTATTTGATTAGCGTGCATAATAAATTACCATCGAACAGTTTATATAAACCGGCGTATATTAGCGGGTCGTTTGCCCCGGTACTTTCAATGTACGGAAAAAAAGTAATATATGCAGCCGGTCAATACTGCCGTTTATGATATTTTTCCCTGCAAATACCTGACTGCATCGCCGACGCTGGCGATTTTTTCCGCATCCTCATCGGGAATTTGAATATTGAACGCTTTCTCAAATTCCATTACCAGTTCGACGGTGTCAAGCGAATCCGCACCAAGATCATTCGTAAAAGATGCTTCGGGTGTTACCTGATCCTGATCAACACCAAGTTTATTAACAATGATGTCCTGTACTTTGTTTAAAATTTCGTCTGACATATTGAGACCTCCTCAAATGAGTGTTTGGTTTGTTAATGTAAGTATTTATGTTTGTTGATTCGATTGATTGCTTATATTATGACATTACCATACCGCCGTCGACACAGAGTACCTGTCCCGTTATATAATCCGCATCTGCCGAGCACAGGAAGCAAACAACGGGCGCAATATCAGATGCTTTTCCCAACCGCTTGAGCGGTATTTGCTGGTATAATATTTTTTTCTGCTCGTCGGTTAAGCCGCCGGTCATATCGGTATCGATAAATCCGGGTGCGATGGCATTCACACATATATTCCTCGATGCTATCTCACGGGCCAGCGACTTTGTAAAACCGAGGATGCCCGCTTTTGCGGCCGCATAGTTCGTCTGTCCAGCATTGCCTACGACACCGACAACCGACGACATATTCACTATCTTCCCGTACCGTTTGCTCATCATAGGGCGGAGGACGGCCTTTGATAGATTATACACACTTTTTAAATTATTTGCGATGACAGTATCCCAATCTTCTTCGCTCATGCGCATCAATAACTGATCGCGTGTTATTCCGGCATTATTGAC
>SLQE01000032.1 GCA_007131635.1 Bacteroidota bacterium
TTATGTTTAATTCTCGGGTGTTTGGAGTGTTTCAGTTGTGCTTCCAGATACTGTGTGCTGAAGCTTTGAGCAAGACTATAATACTTTTCAAACATAGATTTATCCCCCATAGTTATTTTTTATGTATTAATCCTAATTCATGTGCACGATACTCTAAATGCTCACTCGACATCTCAAGAAATTCGGCAGTTTTTGATATATTATACTCAAACTTTTTCAAAACGGAATCGATTATATTCCGTTCAATTGTGTCAAGTGATCCGTTTATTGTGTTCCCATCAGCGTTAAGGATGGTCTCAAGTAGACGCGTAGCCTTTGTTTCTTCGTCGAAAATATCGGGTGGTAAAGTAATAAAAGTGCCGGATGATGAGAAAAGTATTGATCGATCGATGATCGCCTTTAATTCCCGTATGTTATTTTTCCAGGGGTGCTTGAGGAGAATACCGAGAGCATTGATATCGAGGACCGGTTCAAGTATTCCGATTTTTTTGCAGGCTTCAGCGATAAAATATTCAACCAGATGCGGAATATCCTCTTTTCTATCACGAAGAGGTGGAATCAAAAGCCTGGTAAACGAATCGAGATATTGTGCCAAGTCTTCGGTGATTTCTTTCTTATCCGCCAGAAGTGACGGTTCTTCCGTGATTGTTACAATTACCCGCGTGTTGAGATTTTGGCCATTATGTAATCTCCGCAGGCAGGCTAACTCATTCAAAAAACTGATAAGGTGCTTCTGATTTCGATATCCCGCGGTTTCGATTTGCTCAATCACTATGGTTGCTCCTTTTGAGAACCCGGTTACACAGTGAGGAAGTAATTCATCTGATTCCTCAGCGTTGTCCCTGAGATTACAAAGGATAGCCGATAATTCATTTTCCTTCATATAAGAGAGTTTTACCCGAATGAATGGGAGCGCATCCCCGGATGTCCCGCTTTCATCATGTATTTTTTTCGCAATAATGCATTTTCCCGTTCCGGGTTCCCCAATGATGAGAACATCACAACCTAGTGCAGAGATTCTGCCTGTCTCCTTTAGAATGTTTCTATATATTTTACTTTTTCCGATGAACATATGTAGTATGACGATATCTCAATTGTATCTGTACCACCATTTAATTTATCTATAAGCAGTATACGGTATTGCGCAAATATTCGGAATGCTCTTGCTCACAGGTGTTACCTGCATCACACCCCTTGCTTTGCAGATATGTAATCATTACATTTTATGAAACATCATTTTACAGAACACTATGGCAACAATATCAGATAATCCACGGGAAATCATTGCTTCCGTACCTCCCTCCGGCGATAGTATGCGTGCGACAAGAGCTGAGGTAGATCTCTCAAAGATCGGTCACAACGTTTCGGAAATCCGTAATCTAATTCAGAAGAATGTCCGTATTATGGGCGTTGTAAAAGCCAATGCCTATGGACATGGCATGATCGAAGTTGCACAATATTTACAATCCAATTCAATCGATATGCTCGGAGTTGCATTTACCCAGGAAGCAGTAGCACTGCGAAACGCAGGAATTACAACTCCCATACTTGTATTTTACGGAGCAAGAGAAGAAGAATATCCATATTATCCTGCCTGGGACCTCGAAATGACAATACCATCATTGGAAGCTCTGGGAACGGTAAACGAGTATCTTGCTTCAACCGGAAATACAATCAGAGCACATCTGAAAGTCGATACCGGTATGGGCAGGGTTGGTATACAATATCGGGAAACATACCGGGCTATACAGAGCATTTCACAAATGAAGAATATCGAACCGGTCGGGCTTTACAGTCACCTTGCAACGTCGGAGGGAGACGATCCGGACTATGTTTCCCTCCAGCTTGAACGTTTCGAATCGGTCCTGACCGAGGCAAAAAAACAGGGCGTCGAATTTGAACACATACATCTGGCGAACAGCGGCGGAATAATACACTACCCGCAGACATATTACACCATGGTTAGACCCGGAATCATGCTCTATGGCTATCCTCCGGGAGAAAGCATCCCCGATACCCTTCACCTGCAACAGCCTCTTTCTTTACGTTCGGCAATAACATTAATAAAAAGAGTTGAGAAAGGTGTCAGTATTAGTTACTCCAGAAGGTATACAACCTCTTCACCAACGCATATCGGCACAATTCCTATCGGTTATGCAGACGGTTTCAATCGGTTGCTGACGAATAATGCAGATGTTTTGATACACGGGAAAAGATTTCCACAGGTTGGTACGGTGTGTATGGATCAAATTATGGTAGACCTTGGAGATGATAGCAGCATATCGATTGGTGATGAAGTGATACTACTCGGCACAAGCGGTGAGGAAACAATTACTGCGTGGGATATCGCGGCCAGAACCGGAACAATTCCATATGAGATTCTTTGTGCACTGTCAGCGAGAATTCCGCGAATATATATTTGAATCCGCAAATTATAATATCTCTACGTATATTTATCTTTGGCATCTATCCAATTAATTCAGTATCTTATATATAATTACCGGGTTCACTCTAAGATTTACAGGGATCCATGCTAATTATCTGCTGAAAAAAATCTACGCGGTCGAATATCTTCTTAATTCTGCTTGTCAACCAAATACATGGATAATGCTATGAATCCTAAAAAAACAACTGTTACAATCAAGAGTTCAGAATTTGATGCTATCGTTTTTGATCTCGATGGCGTCGTCACGGACACTGCGGGAGTCCACGCTTCGGCCTGGAAAAAAATCTTTGACGAAGTTTTGAAAAAATACGCAAAAAAAACCAACACCGAGTTTATACCGTTTGACAAAAATACCGATTATCTAAAATATGTAGACGGTAAACCCCGTTATAAAGGTGTAAAAGATTTTCTGCAATCCCGCGATATTACCCTGGAATATGGTGACCCGTCCGATCCCCCGGATAAACCAACAGTCTGCGGACTGGGAAACAGGAAAAACCTGGTTTTCCAGGAGCGGCTGACAGAAGAGGGTGTTGTCATTTTCGATTCAACCGTTAAGCTCATCGAAGATGCGCTTGCCGCCGGAATGAAAACAGGTATTATATCATCGAGTAAAAACTGTGAACCGGTGCTGAAACGTGCCGACTTACTCCATTTGTTTGAAGTCAAAGTGGATGGAGTGGATGCTGCAGAAATGGATTTGCGGGGTAAACCGCATCCGGATGTATTTCTTTCTGCGGTCGATCAATTAGGCGTGGCCGCACAGCGGACCGTGGTTGTCGAGGACGCAATCTCAGGAGTTCGTGCGGGAAGCAGAGGAGATTTCGGTCTTGTGATCGGCGTTGATCGTACAGGTATTGCAGATGAACTTCTTGATAAGGGTGCCGATGTTGTCGTAAAGGATCTTGAACAGGTACAAATCCAGGATGATAAACCGGCAGCGTGGTTACCGTCGGCAATACAATCTTTTGATGAAATAGTCGAAAAATTCAAAGGGAAAAAAATCGCACTCTTCCTGGATTATGACGGGACATTGACACCTATCGTGGAACGCCCTGAAGATGCTGTCATGGCCGAAGATATGCGGGAGGTTTTGAAAGAGATAAGTGAGCGGTGTACTGTTGCGATCGTGAGCGGAAGAGACAGAAAAGACGTTGAAGAGCGGGTGGCTATTGATGATCTTTACTATGCAGGGAGCCACGGTTTCGATATAAAAGGTCCTGAAGGTTTCGAAAAGACGCATGAGGAAGGTGAGCGGTTCATTGAAAAACTGGATGAGATCGAGGAAGAACTTGAGAAGAAATTACATGACATAAACGGCACACAGGTAGAGCGGAAAAAATTTTCGGTGGCGATCCATTACAGGCGCGTTAAAGATGATCACGTTCAGACAGTCAAAGACATCATCGATGAATCCCTAAAAGGGTATGACAGCCTGAAAAAAAGCGGAGGCAAGAAAGTAATCGAAGTTCAGCCCTCTATCGACTGGCATAAAGGCAAAGCTGTCCGATGGTTATTAAAAGCATTGGAAATGGACGAGAAGGATAGTATTCCGGTTTATATCGGAGACGACCTCACCGATGAGAATGCCTTCCGCGAGATACAGCATGACGGCGTAGGAATACTTGTAGCGGATGAAAAGAAAAAATCCGATGCTCACTATGTCCTTGCGGATACCGACGCTGTCCGCGCATTTCTTAAACGATTATCTATGTCGATATAAACGGAGCTACTGTTATGTGGTCAATACAATACACTGAATTTAATCCCGAAGAAGAAGGCTTACGGGAGGCATTATGTACGCTCGGAAATGGTAATTTCGCGACAAGAGGAGCGGGAGAAGAGACACAGGCTGATGATGTACACTATCCGGGAACCTATCTGGCCGGTGGCTTTAACAGGATGAAATCCGAAGTAGCCGGTAGAATGGTTGAAAATGAAGATCTCGTAAATTTCCCGAACTGGTTGCCCTTAACCTTTCGTCCCGAACATGGTGAATGGTTTGACTTGCAGCATGTTCAGATCCAATCTTTTCGCCAGGAGCTTCATCTCCGTGAAGGGGTTCTTGAACGGGAGGTAACATGTAAGGATAAAATGGACAGAATTACAACCGTTATTTCAAAACGATTCGTCCATATCCGGGAGCACCAAATTGCTGCAATCAAGATGACCATACGGCCCGAAAACTGGTCGGGGAAAATACAGATACGCTCTGCAATCGACGGTACGGTGACGAATAAAGGCGTCGAACGGTACAGAGCTTTGCGCGGAGATCACCTGCGCGCGCTTGACGGCGGGGCAGTCGACAACGAAAGCATCTGGCTACAGGTTGAAACAAAGCAATCAAAAATACACGTTGCAGAGGCTGCCCGAACGCGCATGTATAAAGACGGTAAAAAACTTGATGTACAACGCGAATTATTTCAGGAGGACGGATTTGTAGCACACAGTTGCTATTGTCCGGTCGAGGAAGGAAAAGAACTAGCCATAGAGAAAATTGTTGCGTTGTATTCATCCCGGGACAAAGCAATTACAGAATGCGGTCTTGATGCCCGAAACGCAGTTAAAGCAGCGGGAACATTTGATGAATTATTTGAAGACCACAGGAAGCGCTGGAAATATTATTGGGATCGAACCGATATAACATTTGATGCAGACGGCGGAAGGTCACAATTAATCTTACGCTTACATATATTCCATATGATCCAGACGACGTCGATGAATACCATTGATCTGGATTTTGGTATTCCCGCGCGTGGTTTACATGGTGAAGCATACCGTGGTCATATCTTCTGGGATGAGGTTTTCATTCTACCGTTTTTTAATCACCGGTTACCGGAGATAACCAGGGCATTGCTCTTATACCGGTATCGCCGGCTGGGAAAGGCACGGGAAGCGGCAAAAAAAGAAAACTTACGCGGAGCGCTTTACCCGTGGCAGAGCGGCAGTGACGGGCGTGAAGAAACACAGGAGCTGCATCTCAATCCCCGTTCCGGAGAGTGGGATCCCGATCACACACACCTTCAGCGCCATGTTAATGCTGCCATTGCATATAATATCTGGCATTATTACCAGACAACGCATGATGTTGAATTTCTCACTGCGTACGGTGCAGAAATGCTCCTCGAGATCGCGCGGTTGTGGGATTCATTGACAACCTATAACGAAGAACTCGATAAATACGAAATAAAAGGTGTCGTGGGACCCGATGAGTATCATGAGGGCTATCCGGATAGTGATCAACCCGGACTCAATAACAATACCTATACAAATGTTATGGCTGTCTGGTGTATTTGCAGAGCGATCAAAGCCCTTGAATTGCTCGATCCCGATTGCAGAAATGAGGTCACTGATAAGATTGATCTTACGAAAGAGGAAATTGACCGGTGGCATGATATTTCAAGAAAAATGAGGATCGTTTTTGAAAAAGAGGATATACCTGCTCAATTTGAAGGCTACGAAAGTCTCAAGGAGTTAGATTGGGATGCCTATAGAGAAAAATACGGTCATCTCCATCGGCTCGACAGAATACTCAAGTCCGAAAACGATAATCCAAACAAGTACAAGATTTCAAAACAAGCCGATGTGTTAATGCTTTTTTATCTGTTCCCTGCTGAAATACTGGAAGAGTTATTCAAACGACTCGGGTATGAGCTCAACCGTGAAAAATTACCTGAGATTGTGAAGTATTATCTTGACCGGACCGACCACGGGTCAACCTTAAGCCGGATCGTTCATTCGTGGGTGCTTGCGCGATCCGACAGAAAAGAGGCCTGGACACTGTTCAAAGAAGCACTCGAGAGCGATATGAGTGATATTCAGGGTGGTACGACAAAAGAGGGAGTTCATCTTGGAGCGATGGCCGGTACCGTCGATATCGTACAACGGTGTTTTACCGGTCTCTCAATTCGTGACGATGTTCTCTGGCTTGATCCCGCACTACCCGATGGAGTTAATAATCTCCACTTTCGGATACGGTACTATGGTACATGGCTTGATATTTCGGTGAATCACAAAGAGGTTGTTATAAAAGCAATAAACGGAAAAGAAGAAAAGATAATAATCGGGTTAAACGGATCCACCTTCGAACTCATGCCCGACGAGCAAAAAGCAATTAAGCTTTTTGATTAAAATATGGAGATGCCGGTAAGTGTAGTGAATAGTTCAAGTGCCTTTATACCCGCGAGTGAGTTCCCGTACATACCAAGCCCCGGGCCCCAGACGGCAACACCGAGTTTTTCAGGTAATACGGCAACTATACCACCGCCTACGCCGCTCTTCCCCGGTAATCCGACTCGAAAAGCAAAATCACCGGATTCGTCATAGAGGCCGCACGTTAACATCAGTGCGTTGATCCTTTTGGCTTCGCTTTTACTGAGAACATATTCCCCCGTGTCGGGAATGACTCCGTGATTTGCAAGAAAAAGGAATGACCTGGCAAGTTCGATACAATTCATGGATATACCACAGTGATGTAAATAAACATCAAGGACGTCATCCACGGGATTGCGAATGTTATTGAAACTGTGCATGAAGTATGCCAGTGCAAAATTACGGTGGCCGGTTATTTTTTCGGATGCTATGACTGCGTTGTCGTAGTTGATGGCAGGATTGTGTGCTGTCTTCCTGACGAATTCAATAATTGTCTTTTTCGGATCCTGCAGTTCAGAGAGCAGGATATCGGCAAGAACGAGCGATCCGGCATTAATGAGCGGGTTTCTGGGGATACCCCGTTCATATTCAAGCTGCACCAGCGAATTGAAAGGATTGCCCGAGGGTTCTTTGCCGACCCGCTCCCATAATTTTTCACCTAATAATTTAAAAGCCAGCGTCAGGGCATATATCTTTGAAACGCTTTGTATGGAAAAATTTTCTTTGGCATCACCTATTGAATGTATTTCACCACCAAGGGTGCAAATTGCCATTCCGAATTTATCCGGTGGTACGGCGGCAAGCGCGGGAATATATTGTGCAACCTTCCCTTTGCCGACCAGTGGTGAAACCTCTTCATATATTTCACGGAGTATGTTATCGTAGTTCATAGTGAAAGAATGCTGATATTGACTTTTATTAGAAATATACGAAAATTATTACTATTCCCATAAACGTCAACTTGGTGGATGGAGGTATGTATGGTGACAAGAGCACAAAAGATAAGACTGGGTATTTTTATTGTCATTTCAATTACAGTGATACTCATCGCGGTCGGAACGTTATCGTATGACCGCATTTTCGATACAAAAGATATTTACTATGTTGCGTACGAAGATGTTTCGGTAAGCGGTCTCGATGTAGGCAGTCAGGTAAAATATCTGGGCCTGAATGTCGGGAATGTCAGAAACATTAAAATCGACCCTAAAGATATAAACAGAATCATCGTTACAGTCGCAATCGAACGCGAGACCCCGATCAAAGAGGATGTCCGTGCCGAAATATCCACAATCGGTATTACCGGTTTGAAACAAATCGAACTACGGGGTGGCACGGTTGAGTCGGATATGCTGGCACCCGGAGGATATATCCAACCCGGAAAATCACTGACGGAAGACATCACCGGTCGTGCGGAAGTCATTACCGAAAAGATCGAAGTGGTGCTGAATAATTTGATTGAATTATCAAGTGTCGAAAATCAAAACAGAATGTTCTTATTCTTTGATGAATCCGTAAGCACCGTCCGGAAGGTAAGCGAGGTACTCGACGAGAATCGTGAGAGGATGGATAGAACTATGGCGAATCTTGATACCCTCGTCGTAGAACTAAAGGGTCTAAGTACCGCCGCTAAATATACCGCTGAATCGTTTAATCGGTTCATCTCCTCGGATACACTTACTACTATTCTTGCAGACATGCAGGATATCACAAGCACCGTACGTCAGGTAGATTTGACGAAACTGATTGAAGATGTGAATAAAGTCCTGGTATCGCTGGATGATGTACTCAATCATACCGAAACACTTGTTATGCGAAACACCGGAAAGTTTGTCGATACGATCGATGAGTTACATCTCATTACACGATATTTAAGCAGTGCCGCCAGGCAAATCGATTCTAATCCTTCAATTTTAATACGTGGATCAAGGCCCGGTAATCCCCCCGATAACAGACTGGAGCGATAGATGAAAAAGACCATTATTTTTCTGGCGTGTTTACTATTTCTGGCAGGTTGTGCCGGGAAACAACGCGCAATCATATATTATACAATTGATTCCTATGCTATGACTCCGCCGGATACCGTGCGGCCGATTGTGGAAGAACCGTTACCCTATATTGTGGAGGTGATCGACTTCTCAATTGCCGGCCCATACAATGACACGCGTATAGCCTTACGAACCGACTCAAATGAATTGGAATATTACCATTACCACCAGTGGGCAGAAACACCCGTGAACGCGGTCCGCTATTTTGTCTGGAATATGTTACACGATGCCCGAATATTCGAAGTCTGTCAGTTACGGCTTACAGTCACAGCTCCGCAGTTTATCGTGACGGGTGCAATCAATACATTAGAACGGGTTGACATTGAGGGGGAAGCGGGGGCACATATAGATGGTGTCATCGATCTCGTTGATGTCCGCGGTAACCGGATCATTCTGTCGCATCGATTTAATACATTTTCAGCTTTTGAAGCTCATACGCCGATGAATGTATTTGCACGTGAGGTTAACAACATATTCAGTCATGAGATATATACCTTTATGAACAAAACCATTGAATATTTCAGAACTGAATAAGGTATTTGTCTAATCTATGAGCAATCAGACAATTCAACCACCCGAAACTTTAGACAGTGATACAATTACACATTTCTATGATCGTGTCCGGGGCATACTGCGTAAATCCTCCGAAAGCTCCGAGCTATGTATCGACTTTTCCAATGTCGAATACATAGACAGTGCAGGCGTCATTACGCTCGAAAAGTTGAGGGAAAATGCCGCCGAGCAGGGTGTTGAAGTAATCTTTCGGAATATCTCTCCTGAGCTTGAAAAGACTATTCAAACTTTTTCGGGAAAAATTATAAAGTCCCCGGAAAAGCAAGCGAAACAACATCCGGTAGAATATATCGGCGAGAGTGTCTTTAAACTCTGGTTTGTTTTTCGCGACTTTATGTTACTTCTTGCAAATATTTCTTATTTCGGGGTTATCGCATTTTTCCGTCCGAAACTCCGGCGAAAGGGTGAGGTTATACGTCAGGCAAATTTTATCGGTGTAACTGCCGTACCGATCATTGTTCTTGTTAACTTCCTTATCGGACTTATCCTCACCTTACAGGTCGGCCTTCAAATGCGGCCATACGGAGCTGAAATCTTTATTGCTCAGCTTATAACATTTGCAATGATTGCAGAGCTCGGTCCGCTATTGACTGCGATTATGGTCGCGGGCCGCTCGGGCTCTTCTATTGCTGCCGAGATCGGTGCCATGCATGTCTCTGAAGAAATCGATGCGCTTCGGTCGATGGGTATCGATCCTGTTCCATACCTCATAATACCGAAGCTTTTTGCCATACTAATTTCGATGCCGCTCCTTGCAGCGGTTGCAACCTTCGTCGGTATATTCGGCGGTGCTGTCATCGGATTCATCAACTTTCAGATAGATTTCAACGCCTTTTATAATGAAGCGACATTTGCACTTCGATATTATGAGATAATGACGGCTTTCGTCAAGAGCATAGTTTTTGCTACAATCATTATTGTTGTTGCCTCTTATTACGGACTCCATGTCGAGGGCGGACCGGAAGGAGTCGGGAGGTCTACGACCCGTTCTGTCGTGGTTGCAATATTTTTAGTGATTGTTGCGGATAGTATATTAGGATTACTCTTTTACCTGTAGGATATATGTCAAAAGCGATTATTACAACAAAGCGCCTCTCGGCGGGATATAACGGGAATTACGTTCTCGAAGATATTTCAATTGAAATATTTGAGCATGAGATCACTGTTATTCTCGGCGTGAGTGGCTGTGGAAAAACAACGCTCCTGAAAAATCTCATCGGCTTGATGAAGCCGATTCGGGGATACATAGAAATACTCGGCAGGGAAATGACAAATATCGAGGAGGATGAATATAACAAACTTATGAAAAATATCGGAGTGCTGTTTCAGGGTGGAGCGTTACTGAATTCTATCCCGCTTTCACACAATGTTGCTATTCCTCTGGAGCAACATACCGATATACCGCCCCACCTCATCGATCGAATCGTTCGTCTAAAATTATCGCTCGTGGGACTTGGCCATGCGTATGATTATTTACCGTCCCAATTATCCGGAGGGATGCGAAAACGTGCCGCGCTGGCACGGGCGATTGCACTTGATCCGGCAATTTTATTCGCCGATGAGCCGACGGCCGGACTTGACCCCGTAACAGCATCATCCCTCGATAACCTGTTGCTCTCGTTGCGGGAACAATTGGGGATGACCCTCGTCATCGTTACACATGAACTCTCGAGTATAAGGCGTGTCGCAGATAAAATAATTTATCTTGATAAAGGGAGAGTCTTGTTCAGCGGGAAGCTGCAGAGTGCTATGGATTCGGATATCCCCGAATTACAGAATTTCTTTACGGCACAAAATATCACTTAGCGTACTGTTGTGGTTGAGGTTAGATTTCCATAGATGTCATATCCGAAAGACTGCCGGTATTGTTCGACCCACCGTCCGTTTTGCCAGGTAAAGTACGATTTGGTTGTTTTATAACCGCGAAAATCGATCCTTTCCACGTAACGCCAGTCTTCCCGCAGTGCTCCGTCCGGAAATCTGTTTTCCCTGATACGTTCGGCGGTATTCTGCTCATCATCGAATGTATAAAGGTCTCTTGCAGTGATAAGGTTGTTCACGGGATTCAGATATTCGGTTTTTATCAATCTTCCTTCTTCGTCGTACTCATATTTCTCCTCCTCGATATCCTGCCAGGTTGTTCCGGTCCAGCTTCGGGTAATCTGATTGATTCTTTTTCCGCTATCCTCGTCATAGAGATATTCGAATGCCTCTACCGGGGTCAGGCTTCTGCGTTGCATTTCATAAATATTTCTTTCGACCTTCCTGCCATCTGCATACTCATCGGTAATTTGACGATGAATCATCCATCCATTACGGGTCCAGGTGTCAAAGCTTATATCGATCAGGTTCTCCTGCTCATCATAGAAAAAATTGAATTGCCATTCATATTCCCAGCCGTTTTTCCCCGACCAGACCTGTGATACCCATCGGGTCCTCTGATTATTGTCATAGGTAAATGACTCCCGTCTCTCAGGCACCCAGTCGTTTTCCTCCCCCCATCTTTCAAACATTCGTGAGGAAAGTTCATTATTGATATTATAGGATTCTGTTTCGCGTGTAGCGAGGTTCCACATACCGTCTTCCCAGAATTGCAATACTTTTCTGATAGTCCTTCCTTCATCCGTATAGGTATATAACGTGCGCTGTGTGTTTGCCCAAGCCCCCGTTATGAGCCATTCCTGTTGTATCACTTCAGCGATTCTCTGTGCGTCGTCGTAATTTGTAAAAGTACGTTGATCGTTACGTGAACCATCGTCCGGTATCGGAACCGTTTGTGCCTGCGCGTCGGCGTACACACACAATACGCAACAGGCAAGAAAAGAAATTGTCAGATAAAAAAGTGTTTTCATAATATACACTGTATAAAGATTGAGAATTAAATATTAATCCGGTCTTCCCGGCGGTTGGGGGAATCCTTCATCGTCGCCGCTGAATATGAAATACGCGGCGGTACCTCCCCCCGCAACAACCGCTCCAATAACGACATAAAGTAAATTCCGGCTAAATCCCTGAGCTTTGGTTGAAATCCGGAACTCGTAACGGTCCAGATCGATATCACCCGGGAAATCTCTTTCAATGAACCAGAGAATGCGCTTGTTTCGACCGGGAATCACATTGCGGCCGATGTCTCCTGTGATGATACGCGGCACGACATCGTATGTCAATCCGCCGTTATCCGAGATCTCAAGAGAAACTGTGTGCTTTCGATTCATTCGTTCCGGCAGTAAATCATATCGAATCTCAATAAAGGTCCCGTCTGTTTGTACTGAAATATTCTTTCCGGCCTGTTCATCGGCAAAACCCAGATTCGGCAGGAGCAGGCAGAGTATGAGAATATAGCAGAGTAGTTTTATTCCGTATTGTGTCATAGTCATAGGGGAACGTTCAATAAACCTATTTTAATAATAGCATAGTGCGTGTTAGTACGTTTGTATGTACTTGCAGACGATAGATATACAATCCGCTCGGTACGGTATTTCCGTTCTCGTCTCTTGCATCCCATTCGACCGAATAAAATCCGGCTGGATGATGTTCCTGAACAAGCGTTCGGACGTTCTGTCCGAGTATGTTGAATATTTCCAGGCTGACGAATTGATTCTCATTTTCCGGAGCAACACTATACTCGATCGTCGTATAAGGATTAAATGGATTCGGGTAATTTTGAGCAAGTGTAATCTCTGATGGAAGCATGGCCCGCAGGGCATCCTGAGCATACTGCTCGTGACCGATGATGAGCTGAAAATGTTCCTTTCCGGTAGAGGACGATAAAATAAACTGACCGTTATCGGTCAAATCGATTATTTTGCCCGTACGGCTATTTATAAGTAAAAGAGTATACCCCGTGAAAGATTCAATCCCGTTTACATCAATAGTGAAATTCTGATTTTTGGGTAACCGAACGGATATATCAATAGTATACCCTTCGGGGGATGGATTCAAAATCGTCTCATACATCCTGCCGTTGTTCATCCGGATAGTTGCTTTTTCAAAATCATCCGGAGGAGCAATAACGGAAAATCGATCTATATCATCTTCATATTCTTCTGTTATGCCGATAACGATCCCGGACAGGGAGATATCGTTGTCAGTTATTGTAAATTTCAAACGATGAGCAAGATCCGGTTTGAAGGGCACCTCTTTTGAGGTACTTCCGCTATTCGGATACGGAATCGATAATGAAGGCAGATTATCGTTGTTATGAAAATAATATCCCTGGTAAGGTTGAAATACATCACTCTGACTGAAAGATCCGTTATATGCCCATATCGGATTGATCAGATTATTCTTTACCCTGACGGAATCCCATACTATCGGAATGCTGAACGGATTGGAAATTATATTCCACCCGTTTTGCAGCGGGATTTCGTATGCGTGTTCTGAATTCAGTTCAACGGCATTCTCGCTGCTCTGATAGCCGATATCGTTTTTGCTCAGTATCCAGAATCCCGCCCCCGGTCTGAAGGTAAATCTATCCGAGTCGTCGAACTCTATTAAATAATTTTCCTCACTCCCGTCGTCCAGAAAAGCCGTCCAGTCGGAACGGGCCCTTCCGTTCATCACCGAGGGTATCGGTAAATTATTATTCCCCGGTAATCCGAACAAACGATAACTGGTGACCAAAGCCGGATCTCCGAAACCGGTTGCAAGTTGTACCGGAATTTCCCGTGGATAGATCGAGAACAGTGGACTGATTGCGGTCAGAATTATTTCCTCAGTATCTGTGAGCCGCAGCCTTGCTTCCGTAGTAGGTGTCTCGGGGACACTCCAATCGTAACTTCCCGTCGAAGCGTCAACGGATTCCTCGACGATCTGCCACGTTGAACCGTTGTTCGTCGAGTACTCAATCCTGATCTCGCTTACACCGCTTACACTCCAGGAGATTGTTTGCACGGATGTCGCCTGCCACACAGTGGTTCCCGATGGATTTTCAAATCGAATAAAGCGAATAGGTGTCGAAAATTGCCATGTGCTTGACCAGGGGCCCTGACCTGCAGGGTTGATGCTGCTTACACGCCAGAAATAGGTGGATTCATAATTCAAGCCGGTGAGCTCATACAGAGTCTCGTTGATTTCTGTGATGTCAAAAATGATATTGGTAAAACTGGCATTCGTTGCTAGTTGTAGTCTGTAACTATCGGTCCGGATGGTTCCTTCCCACTGAAATTCCGAAGTAACCGGGACGTCTTCGGCTCCATCCTCGGGAGAGATGAGATCCGGTGCGGGTGGAACGAATAATGTAGTAAAATTTCTGACCGTCGACCATTCTCCGTGACCGGCAACGTTCATACCTCTTATCCGCCAGTAGTGTATGGTTTGGTAATCAAGATCCTCGACCTCAATTGAGGTAGATGGTATACCTTCCTGATCAAAGACGGTAGTTGAAAAGCCGGCATCGGTTGCAATCTGAAGATGATAACTATCGGTTCGTTCGGTTTCTTCCCACTGAAAAGATACGGTACTCAGTAATCCCTCGGCTCCGTTTTCAGGTGAAAGGGGTACCGGAGCCGGTGGAACATAAAGAGTCGCGAAGTTACGTGTGACCGACCATGCACCCTGTCCGGCAGAATTGGAGCCGCTTACGCGCCAGTAGTGTACGGTTTGGTATTCAAGATCCATGACCTCAAGTAAGGTAGATGGTATGCCTTCCTGATCAAACACGGTATTTGAAAAGTCAGCATCGGTTGCTATCTGGAGACGGTAAGTGTCACTACGTTCGGTTTCCTCCCATTGAAAAGTTACGGTGCTCAGTAATCCTTCGGCTCCGTTTTCAGGTGAAACGGGTACCGGAGCCGGTGGAACATAAAGAGTTGAGAATGTGCGCGATTCCGACCAATCTCCCTGTCCGGCAGCATTAGATCCGCTTGCGTGCCAGTAGTATTCGGTTTGGTATTCGAGATCGGTAACATCAAATGAAGTTGCCGTGATCCCATCCTGATCGATAGCGATATTCGAAAAATCGGGATCAGTTGCCACCTGAAGCCGGTAATTATCGGTACGCTCGGTTTGCTGCCATTCGAAGGTAACGGTACTGAGCAACCCTTCGGCACCGTCGACCGGTGCGAGAAGTAAGGGAGCAGGAGGGACGCGAAGAGTTAAAAACTCACGTGTCACTGACCACTCACCCGGTCCCGCAAGGTTAGAACTGGCGACCCGCCAGAAGTACGTCGTTTGGTATGCAAGATTACCGACCTGGTATGAAGTGTTCCTGATATTATCCCGTTCGAAAAAAATGTTTGTGAAGTCTCTATCGGTAGCAACCTGAATTGTATAGCTGTCGGTATCTTGGGTTTCTTCCCATTGAAATAATATACTTATCGGCAGATCAAGTGCTCCCTCTTCCGGTGATATGAGAAAAGGTGCCCGCGGAGGAGGGAATGTTTTCAACGAAGTCAATTCATATAATGCATTTATTCTGAATCTTCCGTCGGACCGGAACGGCGGCGGTCGGTTCTCTTCATATTCTACGGAAATGTTTTTATATTCTTCGTTTGTCGATTGAATCCATACACGGTAAAACAGACTGTCATTAAACTCCAGGCCGTCTTTTTCCGGTGTTTGTTCATTATTACCCCATATCGTGATCGACAGAGGTTCGTTGGCTACATACACTATAGCTCCAACACAGAGACCGTCTTCTGTGAACACACCAACCTCGTCGCCTTGCCGGAGGGACTGACCGTCTATATCCGGTACCAGACTGACCGGCAGAACAACAGTGGCGTTACTACCCGTATTTGCTGTAAAACGAAAGTGCCGGGTTTCTGCATGCAGAAGATCAAATATAAGAATCGGCAGGAACAAACACAGAATAATGATTCTGAGTGATATAATTATTGAAGAGTTCATATTACTCTAATAAAATAAATTTTTTGGTCTCTGTAAAGCCCCCTGCCTCCAACCGGTATAAATATACGCCGCTCGGGATATCGTCGGCACTGAAAACAATCTCATATTTACCAGGCCGATGGTTACTGTTCACGATTTCATCAATTTTTTGGCCTAATAAGTTATATATACTGATACGAACGACCGATTCTTCGGGGACAATGTATCCTATTGTGGTCAGTGGATTAAAAGGGTTTGGATAATTTTGAAGAAGCTGAAAGCTCTCCGGGAATTCCCGTCCGTCGTTTCCGGGTATTACATTGACAACGATATCCGCGATCAATTCATCGAGTCTGTAAATATCGTTCGCTGTATAATTTGTATTTCCATGGGCCGGAAAAACAATTGCCAGTTCAGCATCGGTTTGCACGTATTCGGTTCTTGCACTTTTTTTCCATACACGGAAATGCATTTCTTCTCCGGGTATGATCCCGTCGGTGATACCGCCACGATTGTCACCGTTTTCTCCGGTTTGTTCATTATTTCCCCAGACCGTTATTGCCGTACTTTCGCCCTGCCACACGACGGCACCAACGCATAGAGAATCGGGCGTAAAAACACCGATTTCATCTCCGATTTCGAGAGGTTGACCGTTCGTCGTTACTGTCGCTGAAGTGTTAATGACAACGGTGGCGTTGTTACCTGTGTTTTCGGTGAACTTAAAAAATGCCGGCTTTGGTTGAGATAAACCCGGTAACACAAAAAAAACAATGAATACCATACATAATGAAACGGTACCGATTATACGCATAGAGTTCCTTTATTTTAGTAATATGAGTTTGTTTGTTTCGACAAAACTGCCTGCCTGCATTCGATAAAAATATGTCCCGCTTGAAAGGTGCGATCCGTCAAAAACAACGTCATAGGCGCCTGCCTGCTGTTTTATATCGACTATCGTTTCAATTTTTTGACCGAGCATATTATATATTTCTATCAGGACGTGTGTGTCTTTCGGTATACTATATGCGATCGTCGTTGACGGATTAAACGGATTCGGATAGTTTTGTTGCAGGACAAACGTTAAAGGAGTATTGAATTCGGCTTCAGCGCTTATGACTTTGACTGCATCAGGCTGAAAATTCAGATGAACACCCAAATCCGTATTTGCAATAATATTATATACATTCAATATAACGATTTTTTCTTCTTTTTTCGTCTTCGACGACCATTTTGTCAGTGTCAAATCCTCCCCGGGCATAGCGCCGGTTGTGTACTGCATTTCATAAATATTTTCACCCCAGACCACAACTGTCGCTTTCCCAGGTGATTGAACAACGCCATTCCCGACAAGCTCGCCGGTCTGATTCCATACTCCAATCTCATCCCCCGGGGACAGATTGTGAGCCTTTACAATAAAGATTGCGTTTGTACCGGTATTTCCCTCGTGATGATAATACTTCAGTTTATTATAATGTACATCCTGTGATTGTATGGTACCGTCTGCGGTTTGAGCTCCGCTAAAATGATTCCCGGGATACGTAAGATCGGCGTTTTCGGAAATATATATCTGGTACCCCTCGCCCGGTTTCATTATTCCCATGGTGTTAATCGGATCGTCTCCGACGATTCCCGGCGGTATATATACCTGTCCGCTTCCGTTTTTTATAATAATAAGCTTGTCAGTGATTGTTTCCAGTGCCAGTTCTACCTCAAGGGGAGTGTTGCGTAAATACCCGACCATATTCCATCCTGTATAGAGAGGAAGCGATTCATCATCGGGTGTGATTTTAATACCGTAGATTTCAAGCGTATCCGACTCCGGAGAAAAGTAAACCTGATAGCCGTTTTTAAAATTCCATGTTTTTATATTATCGATTCCAAATTCCGGCAGGAACGTGTTTCCTGCTCCGTCTTTAATTATAGTTAATTTGTCTATCACCGGCTCAAACAATCGATTAAGGGAACTATCCAAAGGTGCAATGAAACTTGATATCATATTCCATCCGGGATAGAGAGTAACCCTGTGGATAGTCGTCGGCATTACACTAAATGACCAGATATCGGACCAACTACTATAACCACTCGGATTTTTTGCTCGTACACGCCAGTAGTATTGTAAACCGTGTTCGAGAGTGACTGTGGTAAACGAGAGTGTTTGAATTGCCTCCTGTTCGATTAATAATCCTGACGTAAAATCCCCGGATTCCGATATCTGTATGGTATACGTATCGGCTCCGTCGGTTTGATGCCACTGCAGCGTAACCTGCAACGGCAAGTTCTCCGCATCGTTCTCCGGAGCGTTTAGTTCGGGTGAAAAAGGAGGAGTTGTGACAAAATTGATGCCTGCGATATCTTCGGTAACCGGTCCGCTGATTACCGTATCTTCAGGGGCAAAGCGATAGCCGGTTCTTGAAGGAGTGATCCTGACGTTCGTGGCGCCGTTGGGTATACCGGGGATTCTGTAAAATCCTGAATTATCCGTTAATGTAATTATCGGTTCGCTATGATCCCAGGTAGCGGTAATACTGACGGAGTTCAGCGGATTACCTGCCTCCGTTACGCTGCCCGATAGTCTTGCTCCGCCGATGGAGATCGTGAAAATGATTTCCAGATCCGTATCGGGAATCTTTGCCGATACCCTGTATGTCCCGTCGCTGTTTCCCATCGTTAGCGTCGTGGCAGCTCTACCGTTTTCATCGGTTTCCACAGTAGTATTACTCAGCGATTGACCTGTTGCACCGGGAGGATATTGCGTAATTTCAAATAGAGCGGTAGTACCGTAAACGGTATTATTATAGATATCTTCTGCCTGAACAACGAATGGTTCTTCGAGCTCTGTATTGATAAGCCCTTCCTGTCCGTCTCCCGATATTTTGATAAAATAATTTGGTTCTCCGGGTTTAATACTAAAAGTATCACTGGTCGCATGAGTCAGGTCCGGCGATGTGAA
>SLQE01000427.1 GCA_007131635.1 Bacteroidota bacterium
ATGGTGATTACGAACGTGACAAAAAAAGTTGAAAGCTTGTTTATGATCACTCAATTGATCAAGGTCTTTAAACACTACGACACAACCGATGAAGCAATTGCGGCATTACAATAAAAATCAATGAATCTATTCTCAAGCTTCAGCATAAAAATAAGTTGTATCATTTTCCTTTTTTCCTGTGTCCCCGCGGATACAAGGGATGAGGTAGTATTCGGTAAACATTTCAGAATCGAGTACGATCAGGTCGTGCGGCTGGAAGACGGTACAGAAGTTACATTCCTTGATTTGAAAAGGGATACACGCTGTCCGGAGGATGCAATCTGTCTGTATGATGGGGAAGCGACCATCCTGATAACTCTGACGCGGGGAGACAGTCTGGGAGATGTTTTTGATATCACTATACCCGGTTTCGTTGACCGATACAGCAGAGAGGGACACGGGATCAGGGAGCACTGGAATTATCGATTCACCCTACTGCAACTGGATCCGTATCCGTTACCCGATTACTCGGAACCGAAACAGCATTACGTGGCAACGATTATAGTCGATACAATAGGACAAGAGCAGGAATAGCTCTTCTCCTACTGACGTTGTAACGATTCTACCATCCGTAGAAAATCGGGTTCTGCTTCTTGTACGGTTGTCACGGGTCCCGTGAATTTAAAAAATACCGCACCTTCCGGACCTTCTGCGATTGCACCGATTAATTTATATCCCGGCCTTATATCCTGACGCGGTGCCATAGGGCCGGCGGCTGCAGTATATGTTCCAGTTGTGCGGACTATGGTTACGGGGATGTTGTTTATTTGCTGAGATTCACGTTCTGCAACTTCACGGGTCGGACGACCATCAGGTTGATCGAACTGACCGAACCAACGCTCGACATTTGCTTCGATGCTTCCGCCTTCACCGGGACCGAAGTAGAAAATTGCAACCTCGCCCATCTCTTCATCTCCCCCGGCGGCAGGAACTGAATATGTTGCCACACGCATCGGTCGCTGGCTTTCAACCTGCCAGTTTTCCGGGATATCCCAGGTAAGGCCGGCAATTGAACTCGTTGGTGCATCCCGCAGTATTGGCGCCGGTTCTTGTTGCCTCGGCTGTTCTTTTTCAGAACACCCGGCAGTAATGAATATGAGTGAAAACGCAAGAGCAATGGATAAAAAATAGTACATAGCGGACCTTCGATATTTTTTTAAAATAGTTCATTAGATATTAAAGTACATGCTTTTTCAATTCCGGCACGTGTCAAAGAAAAAACCGGTAGAAACTCAAAAGAGTTCCACCGTACGCGAATATATATTACATGATTTGCTCTTTAATATCAATGCACACGTACCCCAGCTGATATTAGGCCCATCCGGATCGGGAAAAACGACGTTGCTGAGATTATGTAACAGATTAACAGATCCCGACAGCGGAGAAATCCTATTCCGAGGCCAAGCTCTGACTGCCTACGATGTTATCGAACTCCGAACGCGTATTGGATATGTGGCACAGGTGCCTGTTATGCTCGATGGGTCTGTGCTTTCAAATTTCAAATATGCGATACAAAAACTTAATAAAAATCTACCGAATGGCGAGGAATTCGAAGAGGAGTGCAAAGAATTATTACGGTTTCTGAATCTTCCCGAGCCATTCCTCTACTACGAAACGGATAGATTATCCGTCGGTGAAAAACAACGTGTTGCACTGGCCCGGACACTTCTCAGGAAACCGGAAGTTATCCTGCTTGATGAGCCGACATCAGCTCTCGACCGAACGTCTACGTTTCGTTTCCTCGAAACAATTAATAAACTCCGTGATGAAATGAATCTGAATATGATTATGGTGACTCATAGTATCGACCAGGCGAAAATCCTGGGGGGGAACGGAATTGTTCTTGTCGGGGGGAGCGTTGTAGAGCAGGGTCCGGTGGCAGAAATTATGAACAACCCACAAACGGAAATAACAAAACAATTTATCGAGGGGATGCTTGATAATTGAATTATCATATATTGATCTGTTCATTGGAATCGGTCTTATCGTTATTGCCATCGGTTTATCGATTTATTCAAGGCTACAACTCGAGAAAGATCTGTTTGTCGGAGCCGTCAGAACATTCGTGCAATTAATTGCGGTCGGATATGTTCTGAATATAGTTTTTTCGATAGAAGCCTGGTATGCGGTCATTGCGGTATTACTGCTTATGTTCGGGATTGCCGTCCATACCATTCTGGGGCGGCAGCGGTACAGGTTTAAAAACATGATACCGATTATAACTGTTTCTCTCATGATTGGAACGGGTCTGACATTATTCATAGTAGTTTATGTCATTATTCAGGTTGAGCCCTGGTATTCACCTCAATATGTCATTCCGATTATGGGGATGATTCTCGGTAATTCTATGAATGGTGTGGCGCTTGCTATCGACCGGTTATCCTCGGAAATCCGTGAAAAACGCGAAATTATCGAAACACGATTGTCTCTTGGAGCGACATCGCGGGAGGCGGTTTCCGATATCATTTCATCGGCGGTTCGTGCTGCAATGATTCCGACGATCAACTCACTCATGACGGTTGGTATTGTCAGCCTGCCGGGGATGATGACGGGACAGATATTGTCGGGCACCAGTCCGATCATTGCAGTAAAGTATCAAATCCTTGTGATGTATATGATTGCAGCAAGTGTCATGATCTCATCGGTATTGCTTGTGCAGCGGGGTTACAAACAATATTTTACAGCTCATCATCAATTTAAAGAATAGCTGACAAATCTAAGAAGAGAAAGAAAAAAATATTTGCAGTACTCATGTAACATTCGTATATTACATACCCTTTGGGGTCGTTAATTTCGGAAGCTTCGGTAAATTTCTTTATACACCATGGCGAAAGTCTATTGTACTTCTTTTGAATCGAAAATTGGTATTATTTATGTTGCCTCGACCGATCGTGGAGTTTGCAAAATAAGTATACCAAAAGAATCAAAGAAGGATTTCTTTCGATGGTTACACAAACATTTCGATGAGGATGACGTAGCGGAAAATCGTTCACGGAACAAACAGGTAATTGATGAGATCAATAGGTATTTAAACCGTCAATTAACAAAATTTAATTCCGATATTCATCAGATCGGGACGCCGTTTCAGAGGAAAGTCTGGCGCTATGTGCGACGGATCAATTACGGTACCACCTTGACGTATAAAGAAATCGCAATAAAAGTAAAGAACCCGAAAGCTTATCAGGCGGTAGCACGTGCCAATGCCGCAAATCCGATTCCAATTATTATTCCCTGTCACCGGGTTATAGGAGCGAATGGTACCCTTGTCGGATACAGTGCGGGTATAAAGACTAAAGAATTTCTACTCGGACTCGAAGGAGCAATAATAATTTAGGTATTGTGAAAAACATCCCGCGTTTATCAGGTTATCATATCCGATTCATTATCGGCATGGCTCTCGTTGTGTCCTTTCGCATACTGGGTCTGTCGCTCTTGATTCCCGTCATTGCCATACATGGTCTTACACTGACCGATTCCACAATACTCATAGGTATTGTCGTCGGCGGATACGGGGCTACCCAGGCATTATTTCAAATACCGTACGGTCTTGCATCGGATATCTTCGGCCGGAAGCGAATGATTGTCATCGGTATGCTCATTTTCAGTGCCGGCTCTCTCCTCGGAGGATTTTCACATTCGATAGAATCTCTCATTGCCGCAAGAGTTTTACAGGGCGGAGGTGCAGTGACTGCTACCGTCTTTGCGTTTATTACCGACACTATCGACGTAAAACATCGTAATTTTGTCACTGCTATCATCGGTGCCCCGATCGGTATTTTTTTCGGAATCGGTGTAATCGCCGGACCTATACTTGCCCATGCCTATGGCATTAATCTGTTGTTTTTCCTCAGCGCTGTCCTGGGATTCATCATTACTTTATATGTTATATTCTTTGTTCACGAAGGACCGAAACCCGAACATCGGCGGGTTATTTCCGGACCGCAATTCCGTTCGGTCTTTAAAAATCCGGATCTCCGCAAAATAAACATTGCGGGCTTTTTAATGTACTCATCAATCAATGCGATTTTCTATATTCTTCCCCTTATGCTGATGGATCGGTATGGACTTACGATGAATCAATTTTCATACATTTACATACCGATGATATTTGTAGCCTTTGTGTTCATGATGTCCTTTTCAAGAATAGCCGACCGTGGATATACACGTGAAAGTATATTATTCGGATTCGGCATTGTTGTTGTCGGGTCAGTCGGCATGCTGTTCGGCACGGATTTATGGATCTTCGCTGCTGCTGCAATTTTTGTCTTTGCGGGAGCAAATATCATGGAACCAATTTTGCCGATTTTTGTTGGAAAAGTATCTAAACCGGAGGTGATAGGGACGGCCATGGGTGCTTTCAGCACAATACACTTTTTTGGGTCATTTATGGGAGCGTTCATGGTTGGTTTACTGCTGCCTTACGGATTTATCCCGGCAATACTGTTTTTGACCACCATTGGTCTCACGGGATTTTTAGTTGGAATTACTATGAAAAATCCGGCAAAGACTTAGTAACATATGGATAATATCACGCACACGTTGACAGGCGTGCTTGCTTCGAAGGCAGGACCGCCTGCCCATCATACACGTCTGATCTTCTGGGTTTTGATCCTTGCCGTTAATTTGCCTGATGTCGATTTTTTATTGCAATTTTTCGGCGATCGTATTTTTTATATGGAACATCACAGAGGTTTGAGTCATTCGATCCTGTTTGCCCCCGTCTTTGCGGCATTTGTATCCGGGATCCTGAAAATATCGGTAAAAAATATCGATCTCAAACTGGTGTTTGGCTATACCCTGGTGGGAGTTTTTATTCACATTTTCTTCGATCTTATTACCTCCTTCGGGACTATGTTATTCTATCCCCTTACCGATGCCCGTTATTCTCTTGATCTTATTTTTATAATAGATCCGTGGTTGACTGGTCTGATGATCATTTTTGTAATTCTCGCCCGTAAATTCAAAATGCAGCGTCGAAAAATAATATGGGGGGCGATTGCAGTCATTGTTGCATATTTTACAATTGCTCTTGTTAACCGGGAAATAGTACGGTTAAAAGCTGAGGATTATTTCTCCGACATGGGAATTCAATACAATCGAATGATTGTACTACCTCAACCTCTTGCGATAACAAACTGGATGGTTGCGGTCGAGACCGATGATGCGGCATATCAGATATTCACCAATACATTCCAAAATCCCGATGAGTATCTTGTTCTTGAATATCCGCTTATCGAACCGAATAAATTCATCTATCTCGCCAGGAATACCGAAGAAGTACAATTCTTCAAGTGGTTTGCCCGTCTCCCAGTGTATGAGTACTATACCGATGAGAATGAAAATCATATTGTTGAGTACTTTGACCTCCAGTTTATGTTTAACCCGCGGCTTGCGGAACGGTTCAATGCAACATCCACAAGAGCACCGTTTGTTTTGCGACTGGTGTTTGCAAATGATGGTTCGCTTCTTGCGACTGATTTTTGATATTGCTTTCATCCCAGATTTTTACTACCTTTATACTCCTTATCC
>SLQE01000074.1 GCA_007131635.1 Bacteroidota bacterium
GAATGGATGACCGCGGGAATTTACCGTATCCGGATCATTGATAGGATTGTCGAGCCGGATACCCATTCTAACGTTACTTCAAAATACAAAAAGAGGAGGAAATCTTCAAATGATATATCATGGCAAATTTTAGTCCCGCTAATCTTCACTAATCGTCACTAAAATAATGTCTGGATTTGTGGGGAAAAATTTAGAGGTGCAAAGCCGCTCCGGTATTTTGGTTGTACGTCATAATGAGGAGAATGCTACAGAAAGACATAAAAAACCATCCGAATACTTGAAAAATACAATTATTTTTGTACATTGAAGGATATTTCACATGATCGGAAAGTAATCAAAACAATCAGTATGAGACACGTATTTGTATTCCCCCTCCTCGTTGCACTGCTATATATCTCCTGTACTACAACAGACCGCGAAGATGTAATCCTGCAGGGAATTATTGACCGGGTTCAGGAAAATTACGCACCTGATCGCCGCGTTGCTGTGTTTGATATCGAATGGGAACGTCAGGGAGGAAACCTCATAATCAAGGGCGAAGTCGATAATGCCGAAATAAAACATGCTGTTTTTACTGCAATCGAAGATCTCGACTTACCTCAACCTGTTGACAGCATACTCGTTCTGCCGCACCCGGATCTGGGCGAAAAACAATATGCACTCATAAAAGTCAGCGTCGGCAATATGCGCAGTTACCATCGGCACACATCCGAGCTTGTTACACAAGTATTACTGGGCACACCGGTAAAAGTATTAAAACGACAGGGATGGTGGTATTATATTCAATCACCCGACCGATATCTCGGATGGATTAACGGCGGCGCTTTACACACCGTTACCCGCGCCGAATTAGAGGAGTGGAATAACAGCACTCAGATAATCGTCACCAACTTACACGGTGTTGTCAGGAAGCAACCCGCAGCTGACGCACTCCCCGTAAGCAACGTAGTTATCGGGTCCCGTCTGCTACTCACCGGCAGAAGCGGTACCTGGAATGAGGTACGGCTACCGGATGGGCGGTCGGGATATATCGAGCGCGCGGGGACCGAATATTATTCAACCTGGGAAGAAAACGTAAACTTAACAGGTGAAAATATCGCCCAAACCGCAAAAATGTTTCTCGGCATACCGTATCTTTGGGGAGGTACGTCGGTCAAGGGTTTTGACTGCTCGGGTTTCACCAAAACTGTTTTTATACTTAACGGTATGGACCTCAATCGGGATGCAAGCCAGCAGATACTTATGGGAGAACACATTGATACTGGTGAAAATTTTTCCAATCTCAGGAAAGGAGACCTGGTCTTTTTCGGGAGAAAAGAAACAGAAGAACAACCGGAACGCATTGTTCACGTCGGTATATATCTCGATAACGGCGAGTTCATTCATTCGTCCGACTACGTGCGAATCAACAGTTTTTTCCCCGAGGCAGATAACTATGACGAATTCGAGACGAACCGATTCGTTCGCGCCCGCCGGTTGATTCATAATATAGATTTATAAAATGCAATACTAACTAATCACAGGTAATTCTTTGACTCTCATCACCGATACCACCGCCGTATTGCTTTATCTGATTCTTCTCATTGGAGCAATTTATAAGTTCAGCGAACTAAAATTTGTTGCACCTTTTTTTAAGTATCTGCCTCCCGTTATCTGGGTATATTTCCTGCCGATGATCTCGTCCAATATCGGTATCATTCCGCGCGATCATGAACTGTATCTCTGGATCCGTACCTATCTTCTTCCGACAGCGCTTGTATTAATGCTGCTCTCGGCGAATGTTCCGGCACTGGCAAAACTGGGAGGTAAAGCCATTCTCACGGTGCTCGCCGGCACACTCGGCATAGCGTTGGGTGCGATCGTTTCTTTCTCAATTTTCCAATTCTGGCTGCCCGAGGATGCGTGGACGGGAATCGGTGCTTTATCGGGGAGCTGGATCGGCGGGAGTGCCAATATGGTAGCGGTTGCAACCAGCATCGGCACACCCGAAGCAATGCTCGGTCCGATAATCGTCGTTGATACCGTCATCGGGTATAGCTGGATGGGGGTTGTGATAGCACTATCGGTTTTCCAGAACCGGCTGGATGAGAAAAACAAGGTCGACCGTACAATTGTCGAATCACTCAACACACGAATGAAAGACCTCTATGATGCCAAACGCCGTCCGTTGAAATATATCGATCTTATTACTATGCTGTCGGTCGGATTCGGTGTGGGATATGCGATGGTCAATCTGGGTGAATGGATGCCCGATGTCGGTGCCGTGTTAACTTCTTTCGGATGGGCGATAATTCTGTCAAGTCTCGTGGGAGTTGCGCTTTCATTTACCCGGCTTTCCGAGCTGGAGTTTGCAGGTGCATCATCCGTAGGTAATTTCTTTTTCTATTTGCTGCTTGCAACTATCGGAGCCCGTGCAGATCTTGCAGGTATACTGGATGCGCCGGTGTTTCTGCTTGCCGGTGCATTGATAATTATTATTCACGCGACCGTTCTCTTTCTTGGAGGCAAATTACTTAAGGCGCCGATGTTCCTTATTGCAACAGCGAGCCAGGCGAACATTGGAGGACCGATTACCGCGCCGATAGTCGCAACCGTATATCAGGGCTCACTTGCGCCGGTCGGATTACTCATGGCCGTGGTTTGCAGTATATCCGGAACATTCGTTGCGCTTATGGTTGCCCAGATATGTTTCTGGATCACACAGTTATAGAGCCGGGATATAAAACAATATTTTAATGTACCGGTGTAATTTCCTGAGTGAGCGGGTCAACCAGTGAACATTTCATCATTTTGCAGTAGTTATCGAATGTAATTCGATAACCCCGGTACAGATAATCAAAGTATAGTACTTCTTTTAATTCTACCGGTAAATCCTCGAACCGTTCGTGTCGTGACAGCGTATCGTTTCCGTACTGCGTACACTCGTGAAGATGATTGCCGCCTGATTCATAAAAACAATACATTCATAACCTCCCTAAAGTTATTTCTAATATCGTATCTAATCTATATCAGGGCAAACGACATGCCAGCATATGTGTAATCACCTAAGTTATTTTATATATTGATACTTAGGCAAAATACAACCGGCAATGTTTTGTAAAAATTCCAGTCTATCATATGCAAATCTGCAGTTTTTTCAAAATCCATTTTGGTACTAATTGTTACTCTGAAGATTTGTCTGTATTTGTTCCAGAATGTATCCGTTTTCGAGATATACATAAAGATTATCACCCGGGCAGACCGTTTCCTCCGTATAATCCTTATGCCCTTTAAGTGTTTCAGGCGGAATAGCATACGTTTTACATATCCACGTAAAAAGATCGATCACCGCCCGGAGCTGATATTCATTCGGTTCGACTTCCCCGAAATTACCCAGTACACAAACGAGAGCATGACCCGTCGGGTCATAATTCGTGTTTGTATCCCCGGCATATCTGATCTCCCTGCCTTCGTAGACGTTTCCGCCCGGATCGATAAGATAATGATACGGGATATCTATCCAATCCCTGTCGGTGCGGGACCAACTTTGTAAGTTTCTTAAATACTCCACCGGGTCATCGTGTTCCGAAAAAGATACGCCGCCGTGATGCAGGGTTATGTACTTAAGATCATGAATGGGATGTTCACCGGGGAATCGCTCTCCTCCCCATTGTTCGACGGTTATTATCGTTGCGCCGAAATCAATTTCGGGAGTTCGCGAACAATGTATCGATACAACAACCATAACAACACAAAGTATACATAACAAAATTCGGTTCATATTGACATCCTGTAATTGATGAATGAATGAAACAGCGATATTACGGCAGCATATCGAAATTGCGCCGCTTACCGAACTCACTGATGGTAAACGTTACTGCATACGTAGCACGGGCTAATGCACCGCGAACGCGTGCGAGAGATGTATGGTGTATAACCCTCCATATCCTCCCAATTTTCCGTGAAGTAAACACCACGCAGGCCGCGATGACGCGGATATTCGCTTTCGACACCTTCAAGCGACGGGATTTCACCGTCTTTATATGGTCCGAATATAACTTCCGCACCAAGAATTTTCGCGGCGGCTTCGGCTTCACGACGTTTCTGTTCACCGTACTTTTCCGGAGTTAATGCCGGATTGCCCCCTTCGCCGAGTGTTAAGTGCAACATAACAACACGGTCTCCGTTCATCGTGTGTTTGGCAAGGACAGCACCGCAGGAAACCTCCATATCACCAGCATGAGCGCCAACCGCAAGTATCGTTCGCGCTTGTTGCGGCTGATTGTTTCGCGCGTTTCCCTCGGCTATGAGCAGAGTACATAAAAGAAGTAGTAAGATTTTCATGGTTATCTCCGTAGGATTCATTATATATACGGTTAATGGTCCCAAAGGGATGCCTTCGGTATTATCGGTTATTTGTTAATTGGGTCGAGCCATCCCGATAGCTATCAGGACCAAATCCCACAAAAAGTTTATAAACAAAAACTTAAGATTTGGTGAAATTTAGTGTTTTGGAGTTTTTGTGGCATAATTTATCTTTTATTATTCATTGACTTTATTTATCTTTACCAGTGTATTACCATTTACTGCATACCTCCAAAATAAGCGTAGGGCGTTCATTTGAACGTATCTACGGTTCGTATCAATAATATTCGTACAATTAGATGAACAATACATTACTCATTAAGAACTGCCGTTTATACAACTCACCTCCGGATGCAAAACCGGTTGACATTTTCATAGAAGGTAAAACCATCAGATCCATAACCTGCGGTGAAGATCGCCCCGGTGTCGATCAGATCGATGCCCGCGGCCGAGTTGCGGTTCCGGGTTTTATCGACGTTCACATCCAGGGAGCCGGCGGCGCCGATATTCTTGACGGAACCGAAGAAGCGCTTCAGGCAATCTCCCGGACGCTTGCGAAAACCGGGACAACGGGATTTCTCGGAACAACAGTCGTCAAACCCGAGACAGGCAATGTCCATCTGAAATTCGGGAAGAATTTTGTCGGACGGGGTCTCACGGGTGCTGTAATGCATGGTTTTCACATTGAAGGGCCGTTTATCAATATAAAGAAAAAAGGCGGTCTCTCGGAAAACTGCATATATGAATCATCTCCGGAAAAACTTGATGAAATCCTTACTATTACCGGAAATACGCTTAAAATGATGACGATTGCCCCGGAACTTCCCGGTAATCTTAATATAATCAAATCCCTGGTAAATAACGACGTTATCGCCGCTTTTGCCCACTCCGATGCAACCTATGAGGAAACAATACGCGGATTCGAAGCCGGGATCAATCACGTTACCCATCTTTTTAATGCTATGCCGCCGCTACATCATCGAAACCCCGGTCCGCTTACGGCAATTTTCGAGCACAAAGATATTACCGCACAACTCATAAGCGACGGTCACCATATTCATCCGCGTATTATCGACCTGATCTACCGGATAATCGGCGGCGACAGATGCATCTGCATCACCGACGGCGTGCAGGGCATGGGACTGCCCGAAGGCAGATATATTTATAATGGTAAAGAGTACGAGTCA
>SLQE01000060.1 GCA_007131635.1 Bacteroidota bacterium
CAAACCTATTACGACGTAACGGGGAGATGGATCCATCCGGATTTTGCAAATCGCGATCCGCTCAAAGAATTTATCGAAGAGGCACATCTCAGGGGCATTACGGTGTATGCGTGGTTTGAGTATGGGTTTGCCGCACGATTTGCACAACCCGGTCCTATACTTGAAGCACGCCCCGACTGGGCTGCGCAAACCGTGAACGGTGATCCCTTCCAGGGAACCGAGTCAAATCCGCAATTTTACTGGTTGAGTCACGGAAATAAGGAGGTTTGGGATTTTCTCATCGGGATTCAGATGGAGATTGTGCGTAATTATGATATTGACGGAATTGAATTCGACCGGCTCAGGTACGGCAATGTTATGTTCGGATATGACAGTGCGACTGTTGCGTGGTATAAAGAAGAGCATAACAATCAACCGCCGCCTGCGAATTTTTCCGATACGGCATGGCGGGCATGGCGCTCCGGGATTCTCGATCGCTTTATGATGGCACTTTACGATTCGGTGAAGACTGAGAACCCGAACATTGCCGTGTCTAATGCACCGATTGTGTATCCGTTCGGTTACGAAAACTTTCTCCAGGATTGGCGGAAATGGGTGCAGCAGGGCAGTGTCGATTTTATTGTACCGCAGATGTACCGTGACAACTTTAATTCATATGAACTTGAGCTGACGCGCGGGATTCAACAGATCGGCGGCGAAATAGACAAACTGGTCCCGGGTATCCGCGTTCGCGGCGGACCGGGCGACTACACACCGCTCGATCAACTCTTGATGATGGTGGATGAAACACAGAAGAGAAATCTGCCCGGGATGTATTTCTGGTTTTACGAGGGATTACCGGGGCGGACGTTCCAACCGCTGCGTGAAAATTATTTCCCCGAACCCGCGTATTCCCCGTTCCATCCCGCACACTGGCGCGAGTATCGTGCATATGAACGGCCGCCCGGCAATAATGTTGCTTTAAAAGGTACGTGGACTGAGCACATTGTCCCCGGTTTTAAAGGACAGACTTACCGGTCAGCGTTAGGTGAGGATGCTGCCGCAACCTATTATCTCGGCGTACCGGCAAGCGGTTGGTATTCGGTACTCTATCACCGACGTGCGACAAGTGAGGGTGCCCGCATGGCGCGCATGCGTGCGTTCGGTTCGGATAATGATACCGTTACGGTTACTGTGAATCTGCGCGATCTTTCGCAAACGAGAGGGTGGACAAATTTTGGAACGGTGTATCTCGAGCAAGGTGAATCGGTAAAAGTGATGATGCTCGATGCACCGGATATACAAAGCGATGAACGACTTATTACCGATGCCGTAGCAATCATTCTCAACCGGAAACTCAGTCCCGATGCCGTGACGTACGTTGAACAGGACCTCAGCGGGACTGAAATGCCGGCTGATATGCATCTCTATCAGAACTATCCGAATCCGTTTAATCCGGGCACCACAATACGTTTCTCTTTAAACACTGCCGGGATTACCCGCCTGGTATTATACGACGTCCTGGGCAGGCAGATTGATGAGTTGGTAAACGAATACAAGCAAAAGGGCTCTCACGAATTGTATCTTGACGGGAGCGATCTTACCTCGGGTACATACTATCTTGTACTGATGCAAAATGGTATGCGTATATCTAAAAAAATTATACTCTTAAAATAAGAGAATAATGATCCGAATTTCTGTTGTGGTATTGACAAATATAAAAATTTTGATTAGAATCTAGGGACGCATTATATCTATCATGCGTATGATCTCACATAGAATAATATTCAAATAAGAACCAATCAAAATGCTCATTTCTAATATGTAATAACTAATAATTAGTATATCATCCACAACCTAAAAAATCATAACAGGTGTTATGCGGCTCTATGATAGAAAGGAGATGAAAATACGGCATTAATTTTTGTTGTTACCATTCATATTACACTAACATTTTTCAGCAGGAGATAGTATTTATGCAAAAACTCAATAAAAATGTCTTTTTATGTATGGTCAGCTTACTTCTTCTTTTAGTATTCCTCGGGAACACGTGCAATACGAATATTGAAGAAGTCGAGCAACCTGCAACGGTTCAAGCCGGGGAGGCATTGACAATATCTGTTGTCGCCAGCGATAGCAGCGGTGCAGAATCGACCGCTCACAAAGGCGTCCTCGGTATTCTTGTCCCCGACGATTGGACTTTTGTATCCGGGGAATATGAATTTACCACGGAGATGGATAACGGTGGAAGTATAGAAATTATTACAGGACAGAGTGAGATTACCTCAGCTCTGCTTACCGGAGCCGGAACCATGTATGAGGTCGAGCCGGGAGACGAGGATTATATGGCTGATTATCCGGATTCAGTACTTGCTGCTCCCGAAGGCATGAAATGGATGCTGCTGCTTTCCGATACCGGAGCAACGTATGAAGAAGAGCAGATCTGGGTCGAATACAAAGTCGAATTGATGACCGGTGAGAAGACGGGCGATTTCGATCTTGCATATTATGTAACAAAAAATTCACCCGACCTTATTGGGTTTGGTGGGTTTGATCTGTCGGATGGATATACCATATCGGTGTTACCGGCGAAAACCGCGATAGTCGAGCCCCCCGAGGGTGATGCCTCGTTGTTACAGCCGTTTCCGCTCGCATTCAACATGGATACCGAAGACGTAGACTGGGAAGGGTACACCTTCTTCCCGTTCTCGGGTGCATTACTTGCCCGTATAGAAAATCCAGATGCATCGGGTCTTAATGAGACGGAATATGTTTTAGAATATACCAAACCCGTCGGAAGCGACGCCTGGGCCGGGTTCTTTTATCATCTTGAGAATCCCATCAATTTGACCGATGAATCCGTTTTTAGACTAAAAGTCTGGTCGCCGCGTGCGGATATCAATGCGGTAATGAAGTTTGAGCTTCAGGCAGGCGGAGCGACTCCGGATCAGTTGGCAGAGATCACAGAGGCAGGTGAATGGGTTCAACTTGAATGGGACCTAAGCGAACTCGATCAGGATGTTGCGTGGGATAAGGTGACGGTTATAATGGATATCGATGTTCATCCTGTCGCGGTGGAAGAGACGTGGTATGTGGATGATTTCAGTCTTGAAGGCGTCGAGCTTGCTCCGTTACCGCTTGCAGGAGTATACTACATACCGCAGGGAGATAATGAACAAGGATTTGAAAATCTGGCGGAAGGATTCGCGGCATTGAATGCCCGGGGAGCGAATGGCGAGGTAGTCTTCCTTATTGACGACCATCTTGATGAGACCGAAGCGCCTCTTGTTCTCAATCGTCCGGACCTGAATGCCGATAACAATCTACTGATCAAACCGGCGCCGGAGAAGACTCCGACGATCGATATAGCACATACAGTAAGAATCGATTTTACGAGCTTTGTGACCATCGACGGATCAAACGGTAACGGTGATAGTCGTGATCTCACGATTAACATCGGAGAAAACACACCTGCGATGGCGGTGTATGTATACGGAAGATCGAACTATGTGACAATAAAAAACACAAACTTTGCCCACCAAAACGAGGATGAAGTCGCGGTAACCGCAGTCCGTATACGTCGTGATGACGGAGCGACCGTAGCTCCCCACAACGTGGTGGTAGAAAACAACCTGATCGGTACTCCAATGAATCCGTACCGTATCGGAATACAGGTATGGGGAACGGCCGATCTGTTAACGCATGCACACGTATTGAATAACTATATGTATGTAAGCGGTCAGGGCATCGGCACGTTCTTTAATCGTGACAATCTTTACGTCGGTAATATGATCTATGTGCTGGGAACCCGTCCGGGTCCTGGCGGTGACGGTCCTGCGATGTACGCGGGTGTTTACCTTGCAGGCGTGCGCGATGTTACGGTTGCAAATAACGAGATATTCCTTTTAGGGATGAACACCAATACACCGCACTGGATTACGGGTGTTAATATCAATTCCAATTCCGGGACGAACGAGATATATAATAATATGATAGTTGTCCCGAGTGATTTTGCAAATCTCGGCACGGCGACGGATAACCGTATATATGGTATTACAACCCACCGTCCGACGGGTGAAGAATATACGATTTATCACAATACAATCAGAATCGATACGCTTGACCAGACGGGTCGGGTCAGTGCTATCGGCTGGGACGGTACGGGCACGACGACAGATGCCTCGTATTATGTTGCCAATAATATTCTGGTTAATCATCACCCAGCAGATAATTCATACGGTATCCACTGGCCGCATGGTGAAGGACTTGTGATGTCGGATTACAATAACATCTATGTAACCGGCGAAGAAGCAAGTGCAGGTGTTTATAATGACTCGACGGCGTCGACGCTTGCTGACTGGCAGGCATTAACGGCTAAAGACGGTCATTCGATATCGAAGGCTGTGGAATTTGTCGATGTGTGGGATCTCCGCCTGGCCGGAGCTTCGGTTGGCGATGTTGCGCTTGCCGGCACGTTTGTCGGTGTGACACACGACATCGACGGCAATCCGCGCAGTCCCCGAGCACCGACGATGGGTATCCATGAGCCGGTAGACTTGCAGCCGCCGTTCAGACTTCAGGCGGCGTGGACAATCCCGGTCGGCAGTGTACCGTGGCTTGCAAACGATAACACGACACGGGGTATAGCGTACAATCCTGTGACCGATCACGTATTGGTTGTGAGCAGAACCGGAGCGCCGAACATTCAGGTATTGAATGCAGCGGACGGTTCAGCGGTCGGTCAGCTCAGTCTCGAGGGAGTCAGCGGCGGATTGTTCCCTGTTAATGAAATCGCAATTACCCGTGACGGCCAGATATTCTCTGCACCGCTGATCCTGTCGGGCGGCGCAATGAATGTGTATTACTGGGAGAACGAACAAGCCGATCCGAAGATAGTATTTTCCGGTAATATGCAGGAGAGACGTTTCGGCGATGCTCTCGGCGTATCGGGTGTGGGTGCCGATGCAGCGGTCTATATATCGGGTACGGGAAATAATACTATCGCGAAATTCGAATGGACCGATGGTGTCGGCAGTATGCTTACAGACCCCCATTATATAGGAATACCCGAGGGTCGGGCACGCGGCGGTATCGCGGAAGTTGCCGATGAAGATAGTCTTTGGATCAATGGATTCGGCGGTGGCTGGTACACGAAGAAGATCCATAACCACGACGGCGGTATTGGAACAAGGATCCCGCTCGATGTACTTCCCGGAGCGACGATGGATGTTGCGTACCACGAATTTAACGGTATGAAACTGATCTCGGCGGGTGTAAGCGGTACGACACCCGGCGGCCAGTATTTCAGTATCGTCGATGTAACGGATCCCGATAATTTCAAGGTCGTAGCGGTAACCGATACACTCGGACCGAATCCGAACGGAAACGCTGTCGGCGGCACGGTGTTTGATCCGGTACGCGGCAGAGTGATAGTGCTATCGACGAATAATGCGGTAGCGTCGTTGAATCTTGCTCCGGATGTACTTGAGGACTACGATCCTCTGATTACGATAGCAGCGGCCCG
>SLQE01000150.1 GCA_007131635.1 Bacteroidota bacterium
GATAGACGGAGCTCGTTAAACCCGGCCTGCTCCGCATCTGCGATGGATGCACCGAATACGATTTTCGATATTCGTGCCCAATGGATTGCACTGAAACACATTGGGCAGGGTTCGCAGGTTGAATAGATTATGCATCCCGACAAATCGACCGTGCAGAGCTTTTTACATGCTTCACGAATTGCATTCACCTCCGCATGAGCGGTAATATCGGTGGTTTTCCATACGACATTGTGTACACATACTATGACATGATCGTTTTTTACTATACATGCACCAAACGGCGTCTGTCCGTTCATGATTCCCTCGCGGGCCTTCTCGATGGCCATACGCATGTATTTTTCGCCGTTATTATTCATAATTTTCTCTGTGTAGGTTATGACATAACAAACCCATCCTGTTCAGAAGGATGGGTTAACTTACAATAATATAGACAGATCATGCAGGAAAATCAAGGAAACAATTCCATGGCATATCAACCTTTGTAATTATATTCATTTCTATTCATAAATATATTTGTTATATTACGTTATTTCCTGTTATACCGGTTCGATCAGAAGAACTTTCATCAATGTCCGAAAAAATATTTTCTTATATATCCGATGAGCTAAAAGACCGTGCGCTGGCTTCTGCGGGTGAAGGTATTACCATCGCCGATGCGCGTTTACCGGATATGCCGTTGATTTATGTTAATCCCGCATTTGAAAGAGTAACGGGGTATTCTCGTCACGAAGCTATCGGTTCCAATTGTCGTTTTCTTCAGGGACCCGATACCGACCCGAAAGCGGCGGAGACGATCCGCACGGCAATCAGGGAAAAACGCGGTTGTGTCGTGGAGATACTGAATTACCGGAAAGACGGAACTACGTTCTGGAACCGGTTGACCATCACGCCCGTGTTCAATCAATCGGGGATGGTCACTCATTTTATCGGAATTCAATCGGACGTGACCGCACGCAGGATTGCCGAGGAAAAACTCGCAGACGCAAACCGGGAGATGCAGCGGGATCTGGAGTCCGCGGCGCAAATCCAAAAAAGCCTGTTACCGGCGTCTGCTCCCAAACTTAAAAATATGGAAATCGCCTGGACCTATCGGCCGTCACGTGAATTGGGAGGGGATACGCTGAACGTTTTACGCCTGGACGATAATACGGTTGCTGTGTATGTGCTGGACGTAACCGGTCACGGCGTTCCGGCATCGTTGCTTTCATTTACGCTGGCACACACACTATCTTCCTTCCCCGAACAATCGTTTCTTTTCGATAACAATGGAAAAGAACTGATAGCTTCTGCGCCATCGACCGTTGCCGCACGGTTGAATCAACGCTTTCAGCTCGATCTTGATGCCCCGCAATTTTTCACAATGTTTTATTCGCTCATCGATGAACGTGATAATAAACTGCGCTGCATTATCGCGGGACACCCGCCTGTAATATTGGTGAAAGAGGACGGGACTACCGATTTGTTATATGCAAATAATCCGCCGATCGGGGTAATGGAAAAGTTTGAGTTTGCCGAACAGGAAATATTTCTTCAACCGGGAGACCGTGTGTATGTATATACCGACGGGCTGAGCGAGGCTTTTTCTCCCGAAGGCAAACAACTTGGTTCTCAGCAAATCAAAGATGCGGCAGTCACAGCGAGATCGGACACACTGCAATCAGGCGTCAGGAATCTTGAACTGCTGGCAGAGGAATGGACCGAAGGCAATCCGCAGGATGACGTATCAATCCTGGCTATAGAATGCACCGGCGAATAGGATTACTCCTCGACACTAACCTGCATATCCCCCAGTAATTCATCGATAACGATTTGAATCGCACCCCAGGGAGTCTGAAACAGAACAACCTGAGCATACCCGGGTATAAATTCCTCGAATCTTAATTCTTTTAGACATATTTCAAGTAAACGGCGATAGGTGTTCGGGGATAAAACAATTGCATTCGGCATCCGGCCGGCTTTAAAATAAAAGGACTCAAGCCGATCATAAATAGCCTCGAGAGGATCAAATATTTTTCTCATAACAGTATGCTCCGATTAATTGTGTTTCAATACATATATACGATATATCGGAACCAATAATTATGACGGAGCTTACACGGTGTGCGGGAAATCACAGGGGATTGTCATCCCGAGTAATGGATTGTCACCTTTCGACTCCCTGCCTGCCGCAGGCAAGGCGCTGCCAATGACATAAAGACACAAACGCCATCGCCTGCAGGCTTCGACTCCGCTCAGCCTGACACCCTACGCGCTATCGGATTGTGTCATTATTTTGATAGATTATTCCGACTTGTCGGAATAATACCATACTCAGGGTGACAATTTATCTTTAAAATGACACAGTACAACAGTGTGCGGGCTGAGCCCCGCTGATGCGGGGTAAACTCCGTCGAAGGATGAAACGGGAGTACTCTCTTATATCCTTATCATAACCGATGTTGTAAATATGTGATCCGTCGGAAGTGCCGGTATGCGTTCACCGGTCGGCTGTCCGGTCTGATCGACTTCGCGGATTAAACGGGGCTTATTTTGAAAATTAATGGTGTATGCCATTCGCAACGAGAAACCTTTGGTCACCGTGACATCAAGTATGTTGTCTGTGTCGATACGATAATCTTCATCGTCACGAAAATCCATGTACACATTGGTTTTTTGCCGGTATCTGAGATTTGAATTAAACGTAACGGTCAATTCCGGTTTCAATACCGCGGAAAAATTTTCCGGTTGCTGTCTGTCATCGATAACCAACACATCACGTGCATAATCGATACCAAGCGGTAATATCAGATCGATAGATTTGTTATCTCCGAATAATTTAATTCCGTACCCAAACTGCACACTGTTCCTCAACCAATATCCTCTGTACTGATTGCTCTGTGTCGCCGCCTGTGTAAAAAGAAAATTGTGCAGTTGTGAGGTCGTGAACCAATCGAGACGGGCGCTTAGCAGCCAGTTATTCGCCGATTCGATCCATGGACCGCCTGAATAACGCGCCTCTCCGTATGCACCCTTTCCGTTAAACCTCAATCTGAATCGGGGATATCGCTTCTGTATTTCATTATCGACCGTCGCGGTCCGTGTACTGTTATTTCCACCGGTAATACCGACGCCGACAGCAAAATTGATTTCGATCGGATATTTGGGCTGCTGTTCCTCTTTTTTGACGTTATTTGCAGCCGATGTACTCATTGAACCGATCATTATAAAACTACATAATAAAAATATGAACCAGCTTCTTATCATTTTCATCCCTTAATTGATATTTCGTTTCTACGTATGAAATTCCTTTAAAATTTGAAACATAGCGAGTAAGTTTGCTACCGGCGTTCTTGCCTGAATATTATGGATTGCTGCAAAGATGAATCCTCCACCCTTTCCGAAAACTTCCAGACGTTCGGCAATTTCACGACGTACGTCGTCGGGTTTTCCGAAGGGCAGCGTATGTTGCGTATCAACACCGCCTCCCCAGAATGTAATCCGGTCACCGAATCTCTCTTTCAGAAACGACGGCTGCATATTCGCGGCGGAACATTGCACCGGATTCAGGATATCAAAACCGGCATCGATGAAATCGTCGATAAAAGGCGACACGGAACCGCATGAATGGATAAATGTTTTCCATCCGGTATTTTGGTGGATCCAATCGTTGACAATTTTATGAAACGGTTTAAACATCTCCCGATATATTTTCGGATCGATGAAGGGACCTGTTTGCATACCGAAGTCGGTCCCGGTGACAACAACTACATGCACATAATTACCGACTGCTTCGTACATTTTTTCGAGATTCCGGAGAACAATCCCGCACTGACGTTCGAATACTTTATAAATAAACTCTTTACGTGTCGACAGACTGATATACCATTCCTCGATATCACGAATTCCCTTCGGATGCTTCAATGCGGGAGCGGGCACGTGAGCAATATCACCGAACGAAGCTCCCGGTACACCGCCGACGACGGCTCGATCCGTCGTATGATAGATCATTTCCGCATTTCTTTTCATCGACGCGAGATCATCGGGCGAAAGGAGGCCGAACTCTTCGGTATTATCCTCTACTTTCAATGTCTCCTCGCGAATCGGTCCCTGACGCACAATCGCATCGAAATACCAACCGCCTTTCGGCATGCGCCCGCTCGGGGGAACGCTCGTATCTCCACCGGGATAGAGAAGTATGTCCCCTTTTTCATCCGGGGAGGTCGTAAAAAGCCCCGGTACGAGTACGGGAGTACCGTCGAAAGTTTTCCACTCCTTCCAGTTTTCTTTTTTAAAGCCAAACATTGTCCCTTTACCGGGTAACTCAACAGTATCGGTTCCGAGAGCATCTGCAAGATCGCCAGCTATTTCTCCCAGCATCTGATATGGTTCGACAACCTTAACAGGCGTTCCCGGCTCATCCAATCCGAGTGCCTGCCTCAGCTGATAAACGGTACTGACGTGCACGCTTGTTAATCCGCATCCGCCGACGTCGAGAGGGATTCTGTCCGGCTCCCGGTGAGCTATAGCACTTAAAACCCGTTCGCGTGAATTCATATTCGACCAGTGTCTCTCCGGAATCTCATTTTCGCATTATCCATACTTGTTTAATTACATTGTCAACGACTTCATAGATTAAAAGGGCATAGACAACATCCGTATCCGGTATACCGGTAATCCGTTCATAATCAAGAACATAGTTTCCGAAAACTATCCGTTCTAATATCTCACAGTGTAGTTCGGGTGCATTATCGAATCTTGATTTATAGAACGGCCGGATTTCATCGATACCGCTCATCAGTACTTCATCGGGGAACGAATAAATAATGATTTCATCGTGGTAAAATGACAGGAACGTTTCCAGGTCACGCATATTGTATGCATCGACCTGCTTACCCACAACTGATTCCGGATCATTTTCACTGCCGGATGCCGGACAGATTATTAAAACAAAAACGATAATGAGACTTATAAACTTAACGACCATATATTTTCCCATCAAAAGACCCTTACAATTTAAATTACCGGTGCGAACCTAAGCTCCGCCGTATTTATTCAGATGTAGCATATGTAATACCCCTGATTTCATCGGTTTCAATTTCACCGACATATTTCTCTTTCGACTTCGATACCGCGCAATAGAAATGATAGAGCGTTCTCCCTTTTGCTATTAACGACGGCTTATGCGCGTATTTCGAATCGATGCTTCCTTCCGGACCGACATCTATAAGGACCTCATTTGTTTTATACCAGGTGAGAAAATCAGAGGAGTACGCCATGCTGTCGCGTGCGTGTCCGTCGTAACTCAAACCGAAATAAAAAAGCAACCAATATCCGTCGTGAAAAAAGACGCAAGGATCGGAGGCAAACCTACCATCGAACGACCGGATATCCCCTGTGGTGATGACGGGATTGAAAGGATATTTTGTCCACGTACGGAGATCGTTTGAATACGCGAAACCGATCTGTTCCTTCCAGTCGCCTTCGGTTATGTTTTTTGCGTTATAGAATAGATAGAAAACCCC
>SLQE01000405.1 GCA_007131635.1 Bacteroidota bacterium
ATATTTGCCTCCTCAAGTTTTTTAATTTTATGTGCAATTCTCCGGGCAAGATATTCACCGCGGGTTTTGACCCCGACAATAGCAAGGTTAACGACCCCCTTGTTTCGTTCGATTATTTCATGCGAGAGACGAACGACGGAACGTTCGATACCCTTTTCATCCATAATGACGGATTTAACGGTCATGATTATTACCTCTTATAAAAAGTGATAGATTAAAAAACATGGATCGTGGGGGTCGGAAAAATTTTTCCGAAGAAGCGGGTTTGGGTGTTTTATGCAGACTCATAACATCCCTTTCCATCTCACCGGAATGGATTAAAGGGTTAAAAGAATAGGATCAATTTTGAGAATTAATATACTATAACTTCACGATTAATTCAAATTATAATAATAACACTCCCACAGATTAAAGTCCCACAGATAATTTTATAGACGTCTGTGGGACACATATCTGTGGAAAAAAAATGATATTTATACACGGATTAAGGCATTATTCATAATTTATGTTGCAAATTTTCATAAATATTGTTACATTTAGTGTTTCTAAATTTAAATATTTTCAACAATTACTAGAATATATAGACAGCATTATGGCACGAGTTTGTGATATTTGCGGAAAAGGTCCGGTTACCGGGAATAATATCAGCCACGCAAACAATAAAACACGCAGGCGTTGGTTACCTAATTTACAGAGTGTTCGCGCCGTTATTAACGGCAGCGTAAAAAAAATTAAAGTGTGTACGAGTTGCTTGAGATCCGGTAAAGTACAAAAAGCGGTGTAATGGCAAAATAATGACTTTCCTTGCCCGACTTTCAGTTCTTGAACACTTCGGCCTCTTTGCACTCCGGGCGGGTAGTGGGTTATTCCTTTCTTTCCTCCACGGATGGGGAAAGGTAACCGGGCTCTGGGCACATGTAGTCCACGGAGAATCGTGGGGATTCGCCGACACGGTGGCATCTTTAGGATTTCCGATACCTTTACTATTCGCATCAATATCCGCATTAACCGAGTTTATCGGAGGATTGTTCTTTGCTGCCGGATTATATACCCGCTATGCAGCGCTCTTTATTTCGATAAATATGGGTGTTGCTGTTTACAGACATCTTATTACAGATATGCGTTATGAACTCGCGGCATTATTCCTGCTGATCTCATTTTATATCCTCATCAAAGGTGCGGGTCGTTACTCGATCGACCGGTTCCTTACTATTGACCGTGTCTGAATTTTCTAACTTGAACATCTGATTTTTTCATGGTACCTTATACTGTTTTACAACCTGTCACTGTATGCGCTTCTGAAAAAAATTATATATGACGATACCGAATCAATTAACAACACTACGTATCATACTGACGCCGGTCTTTCTTTATTTCCTTTTTCAGGATTCAGCGAGCTCCAAGCAAATCGCACTTGTCGTTTTTCTTGTCGCCGCACTGACCGACTGGTATGACGGTATGATTGCACGTAAATTCGGTTACCAGAGTGAATGGGGACGTTTCTTCGATCCGTTGGCAGATAAAATCTTAACATCAGCTGCGTTCATAGGATTTGTTGTAATAGGTCTGGCACCACTCTGGATGGTCATACTCATCGCCCTGAGGGATATTCTCATCACTATTCTACGCGGATATTCCGAATACAAAGGAAAAGCTTTTTATGCATCGAAAGGCGCTAAGATCAAAACGACCGTACAGATGGTTGTCCTGTACTATATTTTGATAGTATATGTCGCACGACACTCACCGGGGATATATAGTCTGAGGCCGGATGCTTTCGACATCCTTCTTAATCCGATACTTATGTATGTTCTGATGCTTGCCGTTACTGTATTGACAGTTTGGACGGGTATAATCTATCTCTTTGAAAACCGAAAAATGATAGCCGAGCTCTATGCCGTCAACAGCAAATCAACCAAACCAAATTAAGCGGGACGCCGGGCTGTCTTTTATTTCAAAATGCATCGCAACCGCATTTTTCGCGGGGTATTCACCGGTTGCACCGGGTACCGCGGGGTCACTGATAGCACTCCTTCCTTTATTTTTCTTCCCCGGTATCCATACATTTATTCTGGCATTACTCATCATAATTGCTTTTATTATCGGTGTATGGGTATCCAAAAAATTTGAGGCTGCACTTGGTAAAGATCCTCAGGTTGTCGTGATCGATGAGGTGGTCGGTATGTGGGTGACGATGTTATTCGTCCCGATAACCTGGTTCAATCTTGCGGCCGGTTTTATCCTGTTTAGATTTTTTGATATTACAAAACCACCGCCCGCGCGGCAGCTCGAAGAATTGCAGCACGGCTGGGGTATCATGCTTGACGATGTTGCGGCTGGTATCTATGCCGGAATCGTTCTGTTTCTAATCACATTATTCAGGTAAATAAAATGTCTTTATCCGATTTCGAGATACTATCATCGCACCTCAACGCAAGTGCCGAGGTTAAGAAAAAAATGATAGACATGTGCAGCGAGGATATAATGAAAGCTGCAGAATTATTGACGAACTGTTTTAGAGACGGGAAAAAAATTCTTCTCTGCGGAAACGGAGGCAGCGCTGCCGATGCACAGCATATAGCAACGGAGTTTGTTATCCGACTGAGTCCGGAGCGAACACGTCCGGCCCTGCCCGCCATCGCGCTCACAACCGATACATCGTACCTCACCGCCGGTTCTAATGATCTTGGATATGAGCATGTTTTCTCACGGGCGGTCGAAGCACTTGGAAACCAGGGTGATATTCTTATTGCAATAAGCACAAGCGGGAATTCACCGAATATTATCAATGCGGTTCAGCTTGCAAACGAACGGGGTTTGATTACAATCGGTTTACTCGGAGATCAGGGCGGTAATGCCCTCCGACATTGTCACCACACAATTCGTATACCTTCCGGAGACACGCAACGGATCCAGGAAGGTCAAATAACCGCAGCTCACATTATTTGTGAACTCGTTGAAGAAAAATTGTTCGGCCGGATCACTGTAGCGTGAAATGAAAAGTAATAAAACAATCCTGTTCGACCTGGGGTTGAGCACGGCTGAGCGACTCAAAACGCCAGTATCTCACTGCCGATTGCGCTGCTTCTTCCAGACGCGGATTCCCGCGCTGTACCGGATGAACCGACTTTACCGCCCCGTCCGGAAACACCGTCACCCGTAAACGTATCACCGCTTCAACATTGACACCCTGAGGATAATCCGGGAGAGTGCCACCCACTTTCTGGCGCGTCACATTCCCAACCCATTCGAGAGCGTAGGAAATTTCCTGATCCGTATCGCGCCGTTCGGGTGAGGCACCGGTTGCGACGGGCGATTCACCGCGAATAGTATCCGGTATCTGAAGCTGGAACCTGTCGCGTTCACCGAGTATAGCTCCGGCATCCCGATCGCGACGGTTTCGTAATTCTTCATCCGGTTGTTCGCGGTCGTTGGATATTCGCTGGGCAAGATCAACACGATCACGTTCCGGGAGACGAATAATCTCGTCGTCCTGCTGCAAATTCCTGCGTTCCGGCAGATCGACAGGTCGTCGTGTAACCGGGGTCTCGCGTCGTTCTGCTATCACCGGCTGCTGTTCTGCCCGTGCAATACGGGGTTGCTCCTGGGCGCGTGCGGGTTGTTGCTGCGTTATCGTTCCCCAGGAGACCTCTACAAATTCGGGTAGTTCTACGTCCAGGGATACTTTCATTATTCCGAATAATATGATGATAAGTCCGTGAACAATAACCGTTCCAATCCAACCATGTAATTTTTCTTTCTCCACTGTATTCCTCCTACCGTCTTAACGGTTCGGTCGCAATATTAAAGCGTGTAGCACCTACTGCTTTTGCGATGTCAATAACTTCTATGGTGTTTTGCAAACTTACAGTCCTGTCCGCCTGTATAATAACAACGTTTTCAGGGTCACGTTCCATAACAGGAAGCAATCGGGCACCAAGTTCACCGATCGATATTTGCTCATTATTGAAGAATATATTACCGGCTTCGGTAACCGTAATAATAACCTGTCGTTCGGTTTGGGGTTCACCCGTCTCAGCATGCGGAAGCTGCACTTTAATGCCGGGCTGAATAACAAACGAAGACGAAAGCAGGAAAAAAATCAGGAGTAAAAACACAATGTCGGTCAACGAAGCATAGCTGAACATCGCCAATAGTTTATTTTCGGCCTTAAACTTCATCGTTATCCTTCTTTCTCTTTAAAATAATCTTCCTCATAGACCGGTTTACTTGCACGGCGTTGTGCCCGCGATTGATCGTCGGTATGCTTATCCCCGCTTTTGAGTATCTCGAGGAATTCGGTTGAGGTCATTTCGAGTTCGTGTACAAAACGCGCAACACGCGTCACAAAATAGTTATAAAAACCGTACGCAATTATACCGACAGAAAGCCCAAACGCGGTAGTCAGCAATGCCTGCCATATACCGCCGGCAAGATCCGATGGATTCACATTGCCGCCAAGCGTTTCAATTCGCATAAACGCGAGAATCATACCGGTAACCGTTCCGAGAAATCCGATCAGAGGAGCAAGTCCGGCAATAGTACCGAGAACGTTGAGTCTTTTTTCAAGATTGAATATTTCAACCTTCCCCTGATTTTCAATTGCTTCACGGACCTTATCCCATCCTTCATTATATTTCGAGATACCTTTTTTAAGTATGTGTGCGAGGGGCGATTCTTTCTGAGCGCAAAAGCTCCTTACGCCTTCAACATCGCCGCGGTGTAAAATACTTTTTATTTTCAGCATGAACTGTCCCACGTCCATCCTGGCCCGACGTAACACAAGAAAACGTTCGACTATAATAAAGACCGCAATAATAGAACAAATAAATATCGGCAGCATTAACCAACCACCGCGTGCAACGATCGAAAGATAATCCATATGTACTCCTTCTTTTTATCCCTTCAGAAAAGTTAGTTATCGATAAAATCTACCCACCAGCCGGCTTCGAGAAGGTGTTCTAAATTCTGTGCAGCATTCTCTGCCCTTTCAAATGTTAGATATCGCCCTACCCGCACCCGATACCATGTGGATCCGTTTACGGTTGATTGTGATATATAGGCCTCTTCACCGGCTTCTCTGATTTCATTTGCCTGCCTCTCCGCGTTGGTACGACTTTGCCATGAAGAAATCTGCAGTGTGAATCTACCCGTGCCCGGCGGAGGTTCATCGATCGGAAAGGTGATTTCACGCTGTGTAGCCGGCCTTGACGGTGGCTCCTCCGTACGGGGTGCAGCCGTCTCCGGTATCCGCTCACCGGGTACAGGTGCAACCGCCTCCTGGATCGGTTCATCCGGACGGGGCAATTCCTCTTCCGGCGCCTGTTTTAATTCCAAATCTCGTGGTTCGGGCACCGGGTCCAGCGCTTCATCCTCAAGCGGAGGCAAAACAACAGTCACTTTTGAATCACCGGTTCCCCAGAGGTTCAGGACGCCAAATTGATTTAATAACACAACTCCTATTATTAGAAGTATAATAATAATCAGGAAAAT
>SLQE01000463.1 GCA_007131635.1 Bacteroidota bacterium
TTGTTGAGCAAAGCGGGAAGATCGGCTCCGTCCGTGATATCGACAATCTCATAAAACATTACTCACGGGATACCTGGAGCAGGACCGTCCTTTCATTATCCGTGAGCGGACAGCTCGATCAGGATGCGTACGATGAATGGCAAAAACGTAAAAATACCCTGCGCGGTGCGGTCCTCGAATTACGTCTCGATGACACCGGGGTGAGGAGGAAAGTGACTGCCGCGGTTATTCGTCAGGAATTTGTCGCGGGCTCCTTCCCCGAAAAGCTGCTCTCTTCTTTCTCCGAAGATGAAGCCGATGAACTGCAGATGGCGTATGAACTTATCAGGGAGGTTCAGGAATGAAGATCAAATCGGTAACATTACATCCGTTCGCGGGAATACAGAAACAGAAATTCGAGTTTACCGGGGGACTGAATATCCTGTGTCGTCCGAACGAATCGGGCAAAACCACACTGTACAATGCGATCCGGTGCGGATTGCTGCAGACAACATCGCTTACGGCAAAACAACTGACCGATGTCATGGGAAACTATTTCCCCGTCACCGGCGGTGATACGATCAGAGTCGATATCGAATTACTGAATGACGACGATAAAACTATAACGATATACAAAACATGGAAGAAAGGAAACCGGGCCGGAGAGGCAAGACTGATTTTAGAAGACGGCACCGAGATAACCGATGAGCATGAGGTACAGGAAAAGATCGAAGAGCTGCTTCCGGTTTCGCCGGCGACGTTGAGGACTGTATTCCTTGCCCGTCAGTCGGGACTCCATACAACAATTGCCGATATGGAGGAGGAAAATCAGACACGCGAAGAACTTGGAAACGTATTGAGAAAAAATCTCATGGAGACAGGAGGAGTTTCCGTAGAACGGTTCAGCGAATTGCTTGATGAACGATATGATGAGTATTTTAAGAATTGGGATACGGATCAGCAATACCCGAACAATAATCGGGGTATACAAAATCCGTACACGAAAGCTCATCGGGGAAGCATACTCGACGCCTATTATGAGATGGAACAACTCCGGTTAGATCTGGAGCGTGCCGTCACATTCGAAGAGGAAATGGATGCGCTGAACGCTTCGCTGGAAAAACTGTACGGACAATTCCACGAAAAGAACTCCGAGTTTGAGAAACTAAAACCGCTTAAGGATGGCATTCAGAGAAGGAGTTTAGTCGAAGATCAATTAAAAGCTGAAAATATTAAAAAGGAAAATCTGCTCGATGTCAGTAAGAAATGGCCCGTTTTAGAGTATCGCATTGAAAATGCGGATCCTGAAATCGAAAAGAAAAAAGGTAAACTGAGAGAACTGCACGATGAACGGGAAAGATCCAGAAATGCCGCAAAGGCAGGAGAGTTGAAGCGCCGCATCGGTAAACTGGAAGAACTTTTAACAAAGGTTGAGGATGCACGGGAACGACTAAACAGTAAGCAAAAAGTAGAACCGGCGGACATCAAAACGCTGCGGGAGCTGGAATCCGATATCAGGAAATGTAAAGCTCAGATCGAAGCCGCGAAATTAACGGTCCGTATATCAAGCGGATCGAAGCGAACAGTGCGTTACAGTCAGGCAGGCAAAGAGGAGAGAGAGATACAGGTCGGTAGCGGAGATACTATCGATGAAACGGCGGAGGGAGGATTCACACTCATTTCGGATGACCTGGAAGTCGAGGTTTTTTCCGGTGAGGGTGATCTTGAAAAAACCGTAGAGAATCTTGCGCAAAAAGAAAAGGAACGGAAACAGAAGCTGGAAGAATCGCATCTGACGGGTATCGGTGAAGCTGAGAAAAAAGCGGAAGAGTATCGTGATGCTGAAAATAAATTAAAGGCGGCTGAGTATAATTATACATCGGCATCAGGCGACGATACGATCGACGGACTGAGACGGCAGCTGGAAGCGTACGGTACCGTAACCGGTGTGAGACCCGAGGATGACATAACCGATGAAATCGTGAAGGTGAAAACGGAATTACATACACTCGAAAGCGATATACAAGATGCAAAGGACCGGGTTGCCGGGTGGATTGAAAAGTACGGGACGAACGATAAGGTAATTCTGGCATTATCAAAAGTGAGCGGGGAAATCGAACGGATCGGGAATGAATTGGAAAACCTCCCGCGGCTGCCGGAAGGATTTAATACCTCCGGTGAATTTGTGAGACACGTCGAATCGTTGGATACCGCGATACGGACATTGGAGCGAAACATATCCGATAAGAAAATCGAAGTCACGCAAAAACAAAATGACGCTCCCGAGTTATCATCTGAAGAACTCCGGTCGATGTACAAAGACGCCCAGGATACATTCGGACACGTAAAAAAGGAAGCGGAGACGTTTTCGCGTGTGTACGGGAAATCGACCGCGGTGATAGAACAGCTTGATCAGAACACCTATCACGGACTGGATGCGGCATTTATGAAATGGCTGATGAAAATGATCCCGGATCGGTTCTCAGCCATTGAGCTTGACAGAGATATACCGGTACAGTTCAAGACAAACGATGACAAAGTATTACCAATGGAATTGCTGTCGCACGGCACAAAGGACGCCGTCGCCGTGGCATGGCGGTTCGCGTTGAGCGAGCATTTCCTGGGGGATAACCGGGGCTTCATTATCCTGGACGATCCGCTGGTAGACCTCGATCCGGAGAGACAAAAGTATGCGGCGGATGTTGTACGCGAGTTCTCCGAAAATACGCAGGTGATAGTGCTGACCTGCCATCCCGCGCATGAGGATATGATGGAGGGAGGGGGATAAATTCCAATAACCAATGACCAAATTACAAATAAATTTCAAAATACAATTACCAAATCACAAATAAATATCAATTACCAAATTTTCAAAACTCCCGTGTCACAATGAAACGCAGAGGCGCAAAGACCGCAAAGAATATTTTTTACTTTGCGTCCTCCGCGAACTCTGCGTTAATAACATATCGTATGTTATGGAAGAATATCAAATAGATAAAAAAAGCGGATATCGCACACTGTGAGCCCTGAAAGGGCGCCAATCAATAGCACGGGGCGGAGCCCCGTGAATAATAACACCACCCGAGACCGTAAGCCCTGTAAGGGCGGAATCCTTTTTACCTCTGATTGCAAAACATGGAATATTTGATTTCGCCCCTTCAGGGCTTAGGAGTTGATCGGGTATCCATACACAGGGCTTCGCCCTGTGCTGTTGATTTCGCTCCTTCGGAGCTATCAAAATAATCCCCCCATCACTCCCTCCCCAGTCTGTTTCCCACTACATTCAGGAGCCGGTTGACCTGAGCGCTGTTCGGGTCATCCTGACGCAGGTCCGTTAATATTCTTCGGGATTCCTCATAGTGAGAGAGGGCAGAACTCCCGGAATTATTATTCCCGGCTGCCCGAAGCGCGTCACCGGCATTTATGTGACTGATCGACAATGATAACCATGCCTGAAAATTATTCGGGTCGGCGTCCACGAGTTCTTTGAATATTCTCATCGCCGACTTCATATTATCGACCGCCTCCTCGGGGAGATCTAAAGCAATATAGACTTTTCCGATCTGTTCATACCCGACTGCAAGATCCCTTTTTATATCGGTGTGCATGGTGTATTCATCCGCCAGAGATTTACGTACGCTGAGCGAATTTTCGAAGGCTGTCAGCGACTCCCGGGGATTGTTGCGGGCATTCTCTACGATACCGATGCGTTCATAAATTAATCCGGTGTAGCGTCTTATCTGGAAATTCATCGGATCAAGCGCGGAGGCGTTTTCCAATAAATCGCGCGCGTTGTAATAATTCTCCAATGCTCTTTCTCTGTCTTGCAGATTCGGGAAGTTCGGATTTCCCGAGTAATCGCCGATCTTTATATGACTGACTGCCAGTGCTCTGTATAATTCGGTGTCGTCGGGGGATTTTTCAGCGAGTGCGGTTAATATCGATTGTGATCTTTCCGCGTAATCGACCGCTTTTTCTATTTCGCCCCTCCATGCCAGCACATCACCCATCTTTTCCGAAATGATTGCCAGAGTGCGCTGTGCACCGGGGTCATCCGGCTGCCGGGCGATCAGTTCGTCTACCAGTGACAGCGCCATTTCATAACTTTTAAAAGCACCCTCGGTATCGCCCAGGTTTGCGTTGGTCGGATTTCCCTGTACGTCCCCAATGCGTTGATAAGCAAGCGCTAACTCCCGTAATAATTCCGGATCGTTTTGCGGTTCGGATGCGAGATTGTTTAAATAATCCAGTCCCATCGCGACGAGAAGTCGACGCGATTCCGTCGAGCCGGGAAGATCGGCGATGGAGTCATGCAGGTCAAAGATCAATCTGTTTGCCAGACTGCGGACGTCGTTAAAACGGATCATTGTTTTTTGACGCTCCATATGGGCAATCCTTGCCTGATGGATCGATATAACCGTTGCGGCAGTCAATATGAGAGCAACAAGCAGCGCGGCGGCGACACTATAGGAGTGGCGTCGGACAAATTTAGATGTACGGTAAAACACCGTGTCCGGACGCGCGGACACGGGAAGGTTGTTGCCGTACCGGTGAATATCATCCAGCAGCTGACCGGCGGATTGATAACGCCGGTCGGACTCCTTCCGCAGCGCCATCATCACCATATTGTCGAGATCGCCCGTCAGCTCACGTCGTAAACGGTCATGATTCAAAGACCGGGCACGACAAACAGCTTCCAATTCCTTTGCCGTACCGCCCTTCGAGATGCGGGTGCTCGGTTTTATCACTTCCGTTTTGCTGATAGTCTGTTCGATTTCGCCGGGTGTCCGGGTTTTAAATTCGTACGGTCTGTATCCCGAGAGCAGCTCGTAGAGGAGGACGCCGAGTGAGTAGACATCGCTCGCGGTAGTGATCCGTTCACCGCGTATCTGTTCCGGACTTGCGTACTGCGGTGTCATCACCGGGAAACCTGCCGACGTTATCGTCGGTGTATCGTTATCATCGTCGGGAGTCAGCATCTTTGCGATACCGAAATCAAGCAGCTTTACATTGCCTTCGGGTGTTACCAGAATATTTGACGGTTTCAGGTCCCGGTGAACGATCAGATTATTATGTGCGTACTGTACGGTCTCACATACTTTTACGAACAATTGTAATCTTTCTTTAATCGTGGCTCGATTTTCATCGCAGTAATCTGTTATGGGGATTCCCCCGACATATTCCATAATGAAATACGGAAGCCCGTCTTCGGTCATGCCGCCGTCGATGAGGCGTGCGATGTTAGGATGTTCGAGGTTGGCAAGTATACGGCGTTCGGTATAGAATCGCTGCAGTATGGATTTCGTGTCCATACCGTGTCTGACGATTTTTATTGCAACGGTACGGCGGAAAGTTTCGTCGTCTTTTTCCGCCCTGTACACAGTCCCCATGCCGCCCTCGCCCAGAATACCGGTGACGGTATAGCCGCCGATCTGTGTACCGGTGCGGTCGATACCTGCGGGTGTATCGTGTGATAGTATCGATCCGATCGTCGCAGGTTTTTCCAGAAA
>SLQE01000284.1 GCA_007131635.1 Bacteroidota bacterium
GAAGTTCTGCTCAAGAGCAAATACCAACGGAACCGTTCGATCATCTTCATCGACTCCCACAACATCATCGATATCACCTTCGGCAATCAGCATCAGCTGGAAGCCGGAATCAGGTGACGTGAAATGGAACTGGCCAATTACGCCCCTAAACGAGAACGGTGATGTCGGAATAGTCTCACCGCCCCACTCCGTATCGCCGGCATTCGGTACTCGTGCATCTACTATACCGAAGTCTCGTGTCGGATCTTTGATCTGGTAGGTTCTTGCCGCGGCGAATACATCATCATCACCGGGATTGATCTCCACTTCATTGACGAAGACCAACATCGCCTGGTACTTCCTGCCCTCAAGCGATATCTGCTCAAGCGTAAGCATTACAGGCTCCGGTAATGCATTGTCCGTCGATACCAGCTCGTACGATACCATATCGCCCTGGTTGATCTGGAACAGTTGTCTGAACATACTCGTCCTGCCAACTAAACGTACAACGTCGCCCGGCTGCAGTTCGTTACTCATCACATCATCAAACCACGCTCCGCTGGTCTGACGTATCGCTATACCGGCCGTACCGTCCTGAGCATAGCTGAACGCGCCTTTGGCACGCGTGATGATCGCTTCAATCATAACTGTCGAGCCAAGCGGCAATTCACGGGCCGCTGCTATCGTAATCAGAGGATCGTAGTCCTCAAGTACATCCGGAGCAAGGTTCAACGACGCTACCGCATTATTCGTCGATAGCACTATCACTCTGCCGCGTACCGGATCGAATGCCGGGCCACCGACTGCGTTTCCGTTCGGATTCGGGCCGAGCGTATCGGTAAGGGCCACGACCTTATAGTTATCGGGATCGGTAACATCCACGACATGGAAGAATTGTTCTCCGACACTTCCGCCGCTCACACCTGCAGCGAGCAATTTTCTTCCGTTAAATTCATGGTATGCAATATCCATAGTCCAGGGTGGCAGAATATCCCATGCAAGCGTATCAATCACCTCACCGGTTGTCGCGTCAATCTTTGCAGTTGTGGTTCCGAATCCATTTATCCACAATGCGTTCTCATCCGGGACTTCTGCGACACCTCCGCGTGCTCCGCTGGTTTCGAGTTCAAGGATGGTTACCTCGGTCAGGTTATCACCTACTGATTCATCCCAACCGAGCACTCCTATCTGAGTATAAGGATTTGGCCAGATACCTCCGGGTATATATACCCTCACATCATCACCGGTCCCCGAAACTCCGATAGCATCACCATACCGATGTTCGGTAATGCCGCCATCGAAGACCAGTTTCGGTTCGCTTTCTTCATCTGCCCAATAATAGACCTTCAGCGGTGACGTTGATGAGTCAAGTGTCAGGTTCGTGGCGAAAATTTGTCCGTCGCGTGTAACAGCGACAACGTTGATCGGGAACGTTCCGCCCGCCACCCCATCGAGATTTAACTGACCTACTTGAACCCCGGTTTCAGCAGAGAGAATTGGGGCATTCGGACCTCCGGTTCTGCTTATGATGATAACATTATCGGTTGCCGGGTTGTATGCCATACCCCTTGTCGTGTTATCGTTTGCAAACCACGGTACACTGCCAACCGGAATTGTCCATGCCGCCTGAAGCATAAACGGCGGCTGCAATTCTACCGGCTCGTGCGCACCCATCGTCGGTGCACGAGGACTGCGTGGATTGCCGTCGATGTCATGCATCACACCTACAAAGGTACCGGCAAGCGCAACATCGCCGACCGAAGCTCCGGCTAAGCGGAGATCAGTTTCGGATTCAAATTCCACATCTACCGAAACGGAATGACCATCTTGTCCCGAAGCCGCCCGCCAGGCTGCAAGGTCTTCTTGTGCCTCTCCGTCCCAGAAACCTACGCTGGCATCGCCTGTAATATAGAGATTATTATAATCACTCACGAATGCCGCTTGCTCGTTGGCAGCACCAAGCAGATTCTGGATGGCGTATGAATTCTCGGCATCTTTCAGATTGACAACAATGTTGTTTTTAATGTCGAATCGGCCGCTTAGAGTACCCGTAATCGGACCAATACCGACGTGTCTCCCGACTTCCTCGTCGGGGGAATTTAGCAGAATGGTATTGTGATAGATGTGGTACTCAGGATCCAAAGCTGCGGTACCACCGACGTGTGATGTAATCCCGGCAATAACATAACCGGTTCCGCTGCCGCTGTTTACCAAACCGCTGAAGTTGATCATGTTATTGGAAATAAGCAAGGGACCGTGGTTTCTGTTCAGGAATATGCCGCCGATCCCGGACGCGTCTGTTTGGTAATTAATATCTCCAAACATAATGGTGTTGCCGCTTATGTCGGCATTCTTAGCAAGCTGTAACTGGATACCCGCACGTTGTGTCTGGGTACTCACGGCAGAGTAACCGTTTATCACACAAAGATTGCTGTTAAAGTCTATGTTACTCGCAGATTGCACATAAATACACCATCGTGTGCCGTAGATTTCCGTCTCGCTGATGGTGACATTATTCATCAGATCTGCATCGGCAGGTTCGACACCTGTAGCAAAAACACCTTCCAGGAAAACAGCGGTTGTTGCTACCTGATCATCTTCACCGATGCTACAATTGTGGATGGTAATATTTTGTACCAATGAATCCTGACCGGCACTCCGGGTGATCAACAATCCGCGCCCCATCTCGCCATGCGTATGAGTCAGAATGAGATTCTTGAGCGTGATATTATCGACAGTACTGTAAATAGTCATCATGCTGACGGTGGCAGGAGGTGCAATCTCACCTTCATCAAATAAAATGGTGAGGTCACGTGTATCTCCTCCATCTACGTTTGAGCCGTCGATGGTCACCCAATGGGCTCTTTCAATGGAAAACCCTGTACTTCCGGTACGGTCGCCGCCTACACTACGTGTGACCGTAATGGTCGGTGTTTTCTCCGGAGCCGGTTTGATCAGCAGGCTCGTCTCTTCTGTCAAATCCTGTCTGGAAATCAGAATTGTATTTTCACTTTCATCCAGATCATCATCGATCAGGAATGTAACCGGATTGGATGCGCCCAAAGCGTTTAAATCTGCAAGAGCTTCCGCAAGAGTTTCAAATCCCCTTTGATGTTCTCCCTGCGGTATATAATATACGCCCGCAAGCGGTAACGGAACCAGTTCAACACCCTCGAGACTGAAATCATCCACATACCACGTCTCTTCTTCCGCGACAGGATGAACATCGATATCCATTATCACCGTAACCTTATCCCACGCAACATCCTGATCGAGTTCGCTCAGATCCCATTCAAGTTGAACCCATTCACCGGCCTCTGTGATCTCTGCCAACTGATCCGGAGTCGCTCCGCCTGCCTGAAGCTCAAACTTCATTACCGCATTGATATCAGCACGCGGCGACCAGACTTTCAGTTTGAAGACCGACTCATCGGTCAGATTGATCGGATTCTCAAGATGATAAAAGAACCCGGCCCAGGCGTCGCTTCCGACGGGTTTGGTATATTCTAAAACATATTCCGTCTCATTAAGACCCGATGGATCGGGATTTTCTATACGGGCAAGTAATGCCCCCGAGAACGGGAAGAAGGTGTACCCTTCCCAATCTACGTCTTCGGTATCCATGTTGAATGCCAGCGGAAACGGCTGTAACAACGAGGCATCACCCTCGGGGGGCTCGACAATGGCAATACGATCCGACGTGACACTTAACTCACCGGATACGGATGTCGTTCCGTTCCAGAAGTGACCGCCTTCCGCACTATATCCGCCATAAACGACCTCGCCGTTGATTGTAAATCTGCTCGCATAGTAGTAGGTACCGGCCATCAGATCGTAGCCGATATCTGCCGTGTACTCATAATTATCACCTTGCCGGTTATTAAATACAGCAGGCTTCCATTGTTCCGCCGGCCATTGTATCGGATGAGTATTTTCGTCATTGTATCCAATTTCAACAAAAATTTCATCTTCGTTACCGTCAGCATCGGTAAAGCCCGGCGCCCATAGCTGTGCATACACATCGAGCGTATCGCCCTCTTTGATCTCTGCTTCGGGAGGCCATTGTAAATTAGCCCAGCCTATTTTCGGGAGAGTAATTCTGTACGCACCGATACCGTTGTTTGTACCGAGTACAAAGACGTCGGCTGTACCGTCACCATGATTGACAACCGATACATCTCCGGTTCCGCCGACATTTGCTTCATCGCCGAGCGTAGGTGTGATCAGATAGGTCGTTGCATATTCGGGAGTTCCTCGCGGGACACGGACAATTCGGGCATTATTATTACCGCCGCCGTATTGATGTGTACCGAATATGTCATTATCTCCGATACCGCCGATATAACGAATAGCATTTGATCCCGTACCGACAACACCGCCGGGTACCGTACCGAGCAATGTTCCATCGGCAGCATATTTTTTAACACTTTGCCCGCCGGCATTCCAATAGAAGCTACCGTCCGGTAACGGGCCGACTGATGCAGCGACACCGGGAGTGTTATCGGAAAGGAATATAGTATCCGGGTCAGCGGTAAACGCACCATCTTCCATACTCCAATGATAAACCTCGCCGACATTATTAGCGGTGGCAACGAAAACCTCAGCGGTATTGTCACCCCATGATCCGCGTACCATAAAACTGTCGCCGATTCTGTTTGCATTAGCATATTCAATAACGACGTCGGGATTTTCAACGTCTTCATCATCCCATTTATACACTTTAAACGTTGCACCGATGCTGAGATTACATGCCATTATCAAACCGTCAGCCGTAACGCCAACATCATTCAGAGGGAATGTACCGCCTGTAACACCCCCGGTGCCCAGTGATTTTATATCGTCACCGGTAATAGCATCCAGTACACGGATGGTGGTACCGTCCCCGCGGCTTGCAACATAGAGACGGGCATTGCCGTTAACGACGCCAAAACCGAGGCCGCGTTCGGTATTTGCACCGAACCACGCGGGTACATTTTCTGTACGTGCCGATCGTTCCCACAATGTATCTATCTGTGCCATCGCCGGGACGACGATCAGAACAGCCAGAAATATAGTTACAAAACTTATACAATACTTTCTCATAGATATGCCTTTCATTTGAGATTGTACGTGTGGATTAAATAGTATCCCTTTATCTAAGTATAAATTTAGTTTTGTGGATTCCTCCTTTCATTATTTTTAATTGATCCTGATAATGAGTTAAAGATGGAAATACTTGTTGGATTCATAAGAAGGTTATACAGATTGGTCGCGTTGTGATACATCGTTGTCCGTGGTAATTTAGGTTGACCAGCGGATACCAGAAGAAGAACTTGCCTCATTTGTACACCCTTTATTATTTATCCGGGCGGCGATCGATACTCCGATACCGAGGCAACACGAATCTTTTCAGATCGATCGGTTGGTTATTTTGGACAGCAAAAATAATTAGTTTGTACACCGAACAAACTAATTTAATAATAGGAATTTAACCAAATTCTTTTTATTTGTCAATAATAAATTGAGAC